>DASWDL010000410.1:0-1583 GCA_036395315.1 Nitrososphaeraceae archaeon | reverse complement strand
TGATACTAAGACTAAGTAAATCTTCCTATATTATGATGTGTAAAAACGTCACTACAAATATGTCTGGTCAACGGAAATATGTTGCTGTTATAGATGACGAGAGTGACCTAGTGAAACTTTTTTCAGATGCATTGGAAGCTGAGGGATTTAAGGTAAGAGGTTTCGATGACCCGCTGATGGCAGTTGACCATCTCTACATACATCATTCGGAATATTCACTTGTTCTCAGTGATATTAGAATGCCTGGCATTGACGGATTCCATGTTGCGAAATTAATTCATCAAATGGACAAGGAGATCAAGGTAATCTTGACTTCTGCATTTGAATTTTACGACGATGGAATAAAAGAGATTCAGATTGACGAATTTATCAAAAAGCCAATTCATATTGCTGAATTGGTAAATGTCATAAGAAATAATCTGCTGCCAACACAAATTCATTAACAAGAAGATATTCACTTAATGGCGCAATCACATATCCACAAAGGAACCTCTGGTCAAGATGGAGATGTCGTTGTGTAATAATCACAATTTTTTATAGAAAGTACGATAAATCTAATTCTCCGTGGTAGCTATGAGTGTTAATGCAGTTCAAGTGGGTTAGGATCGATAAATAACATGTTATACAATAGCTTGTATGACGGATGACTTTGAAGTGAAATCGGAAACAAAGTACAAGGTGGAAAAAAAATCTGAAGCAAAAAGCGATTTGGAACATGCAGGAGACAAGGTTAAAGCTGGCACTAAAGCATTTGGTAACAAAATGAAGGAAGCGGGGAGAGAGTTAGACATGGAATATAAAAAAGAAAAGTTCAAAGAAGATATTGACTAACTATTTTTCGCGCAAGTTAGTCAATTAGTAACATGAGGGCTCCAACGGTAGAGTCAAAGTGACACTTCTTTTTGCAGTAATTTTAGGCATTTCCTTGTTAATTACTTCGACAGGAATAATGCTCTGCTTGACAGCTGGAGGAATTGTGTCCGCTAGTATTCCCCTAGAATCAAATATGACTAATCAAACTAACTCTACCAATGATTTTATTAACGGTACATTGAATGGTTCATCAATACGCAATAATACGGTAACAATCTTTTAAGCTGAAACTGATTGGGCTCAGCTCTTAGTCACTCCTTAATTAGGCCTAATGTAAGCCCCGCAGCAAGTCCACCTGTTAGTGGGAGTCCAAGGTTTCCTGCAATTGCTGAAATCTGGCCTGTATCTGTCATTGTATTGGCAATAGTTGTTACCGTTGAATTTGACATCGATTGAAGTTTATCCCAATTTACGCTTATCAGGCCTTGGAATTGTAGATACATTATAGCCCCAAAAAATACGCCTACAATTACTGCAAGAATTTTCATAACCTTCTTTATTGAAAATCCAACAAGGAATCCTATGACTCCACCAGAGCCGATTGAGAATAATGTGGGAGAAAGTAATTCGATACTCATTTCTTTAACGACTCTCATTCAAATGCCTATGCTTATAGTTTTTATGGAATGTTATTCTATGCTTCAATAATGACTCGACAATTTTGTCTTGAATAAGGATACTATTTCACCAATGGCTTCAATCTGGAGTAC
>DASWDL010000409.1:0-3260 GCA_036395315.1 Nitrososphaeraceae archaeon | reverse complement strand
CTCTTTTTTTCTTCAAATTTCAAACCTAGCGAGTTACAGAAACGACTTCTCTATTTATGAAATCGTGGAATGCTGGATCAAACCATTTTTCCATTTCAATAGTTCTTTGCCATATTTCCATTAATTCTCCTTGCTTGAACGCACTTTTGTACCATCGAACCCAACCCGTCCACTCATTGTCGTTCAATACTTTTCTCTGGCGCATATGAAATGCATGTGCAAACGTAAATAAAATATCGTAAGCATATGCGAGCTCTGGCGACTCGTCATCTACCTTGCTTAAAACCTTTGTCAGTTGAGGCCGTCCAATTAAAATCTCGACTTGTGCGTGCATTCTTTCCGCCAAATCATTCAGGACCTTAGTTTCTATATCTACTGACAGGCTCTGTGCTTGTTTTTTGGAGAAATACAGGATAACAAACAGCGTAGCTATTAATGCGGCTGCCTCTGCCATACTGAATATTTCTACTAAACCAATTTCAGACATTGTTTGTTATTGAGAAATTGTTATTCAAATTGATTTCCGAATGACTCTCCCTCCCATTTAGGCGAGTTATTTGCTATTAGTCCAACAATTACAGTACTTAGAGTTGGATAGAAGACAGAAATGCAAAAAGTGTAGAAGGGGAATTCTTGAGCCTACTTTTAATGGAGAAGAAATGAAGTGCTTTATCTGTGGTTGGACTACAATGTTTACACGTTGTTGTTACCTATGCCCGCACATTCATATCTCGATTATAAGGGTAAAATATACACATTTACTGTATATAATGACGATATTACTAAAACCCATGGAATATATAATAAGGAATTAGATCATGATGTCGACCTTCAAACAAAAGGTGTAGACCTATCTTGGGAGAGAGATGGCACTAAGAAAAATGCTCGAATAATAAAGATTCTGAAAGTATCGTCCGATACGTACGATACGTCCGACAAGGGACAATCAAGCACGAAGCAAAAGCAGGTTCCGGACGGCTTATGACTCGACTCGGTCAGTCATGAATAGTAAGCTGCGTCAAGAAGTAGGTATTTGAATAGGCAGGTCCTTTCCCCTTACCGAAGTAAGGGAAAAGCGACAAATTAACCTCGCATGGTGCGAGTGCGATTCACCGTACCTACCTTAAATTACCCATTAATGATACTTGTTATTACGACTAATAAGATAGAAACAATAGTGAAATATTCAGTGCTTGAAACTAATATATGCCCTAATTGTGGTAAACAAGATAACGATATTCTCTGTGAGCAGTGCCGCTTTTGTGGTAGTATGATATGACTGAATTGCTAGATATAAGGAGGGGTATGGAACACAGGTGTGAGAAAACAAACAATATACTTGATTCTTGGTATTATTGCCCTCATAACCGTAATTATTCTGATAGGAAGTTAGTTAGCAGCATAACTCCGATCCTTATTGGCGATTGACCAACAATCTATTGAACCCTCAGAGGTAGCCAATCTACTCATCATTGTGTCCATACGTACTACCGTTAACTATCATAACAAGATTACTACGATGGGCCAAGACATGAATTGGAACGGACTCATTCATGGCGAAGCCCTGACCCATCGAGATGTTCGCTAGAAGTTATTGCACCATAAAATATTAAAGACTTGGAATTTATGGGCCAAGGCCAGTTAAGCCGCATTGAAGAAAGCGCCCTTGGCCCTTTTCTGGGGTCTGGTGTTGACTTTCATTGGGTCAACAAAATATTAAAAAACTTGATTTCTAGTTTACAAGTCGTTGAGTTAAAATCGACGGGCCAGTTTGTTAGTAATGATCACCCACTGGGCCCACCGATCGTTATGCCTCGCAGGTTTTTGCAGCGGCTCTAGCGTTAATGTCCTTTAATAGACAACAAAATACAAAAGTCTTGGAATCAAAAAAAGTTGAGTTTAGTCGTCCAGGTCGTTGTACTGTCTATTATTTGCTTACAACATACCCTATTGTATTTTTCTAACGAAGTAATTCACATGACTGAAATTTTATCGGTCGATGGAACCAAAATTGATCGGGCTCTGTCCGACCTATCTAAGTTGATAATCCGTCTGAACAAAAGTAATGAAAAATCAGAGATAAACTATTGGTTAAGAAAATTACGGAGATACGGAATCAGATCCTAGATGCGGCAATAAAGGCCAAATTGAAAAAGAGTGTTGCCGCAAAGGATTGATGTTTAAAATCAATGGGCCAGTTGCACATGGAAATCCCCATACTGCCAACGCACATGGAAATCCTCACTCAAAATGTTAAGTGAAATAACTTCCCTATCCTATTTTTTGTCAGTGTTTGTGATTCTTCTATTGATTAGATTAATAATGATAAGACGGTGGATATTATGGAGAGTTGTAAATGTGGTCGTGCATTAGTTTGTATCAAATGTAAAGAGATATCAAATCGCTGTAAGTGCGAAAAAGAGATACTGTCCGCGGGATATGATTATACTATGACGGAAGTAGGTCAAACGAGCAAATAGAAAAATTACCTTGCAAGAGACAGACATATTCCATTTCTTAAATAATATGAGGGACATTATACGTCATGTCTAATGCTAGTGTGATATCTCTCAAAAGAGGCGGCGGAAATTTATGTGCTTCATGTTACAATGGACAACATAAAGACTGCAACAGCGCAAATTGTACATGCGGTCATACTTCTCACGAATACCTTCCAGATAGGATCAAACCATAAAGATCGACGGGCCAAGTAATTAATTTTTAATAATTGAGTTAAAATTAGTCAAAGCGCCATCAATTAAGATCTTTCCACTAGTGATATTATGCGCAGTCGAAAGATATAGGGTTCCAATAGCAACTGCGACGAGAATTACAGCAATGGAAATAACAACAATCTCTTTTCTCAATTATACCAATATGTGACGATATTATTTATTGATTTAATACCTAGATTATTGTTTATTTTTAGGGAAAAGTATAACTATGGTTTATGTCGATAGCGTGGACCAACCACAAAGAAAGCATCTCATCTCTTCTCCCTTAAACGTAGGCTCGAGCACTCCTCTTCTACACTTTTTACATTTCTGATGTTTGTCCATTATTTTGATCTGTAGATATACCATTTCGTTGTTCAGTCAATTTTTCCAACTGCTTGTAATGATGAAATAAAATTGAAATAACGACTGAATGAAATACGACAGGCCTGCATACCATCATGCAGCATGAATTGTATAATCTTGGTAAACGCAACATATCATCAAATAGTTTTCTATCCTTTTTACTCAATAACGCTCTAAACT
>DASWDL010000408.1:0-4153 GCA_036395315.1 Nitrososphaeraceae archaeon | reverse complement strand
AATCGCAAAAATGGAAAAGGCAGAAACCAAGTACCTGCGGAGAGAAATGTTGTCTTAGCTAGCTCACTCGTACTTTGTTAGTTAGCTCACAGTGAAAGAATCGACTATTTTTTGCATTCTCGGCACGTACTGGGATGCTAGAGCAGTAGGAACATTGATTGAAAATATATAGGCAGTAAAACCCTTAATGGCAAAGATATTAAATGATGTAACCTTGACATCGTCAACATATGTTTTGTCCACATAATTGTAGATTAGTCTATATGCAGGAATGCCACCCAGTGTTGCATTTTTATTTAGCTCCACAATCGTAAAATTTGGTATGAATATCGCCTTAGAGAAGGCAGACTTCAAATACTGGTCTAGCGTTACGTTCGCTCGGAAGAAATTTTCTATCTTTATCTGACTAGATGTATAGCGCTGTTCCAAAAGGCTATATGGGAATTCTTTTGCGTACGCAGGGTGACTGAATTTAATTAAATTGTAATTTACCTCTTGGCTTGCAGTTAAAGGATTCCAAGAATCAGGATACTCAAACTTGATCCCTAAAATTTTATCTTCAAACATAGTCACCCGTTCCCCCTCCGCAAACGCATTGCTGATAGCTAATATTGTAAGAAAAAACAATGCTCCATGAAATAATTTATTCAAGTATCAAAACCCTCGTAAGACCAACTATTCATAGTATTCATCTGTTGTTCAAAAAGTTAATGCCTTTGTTCACGTGTTTACCTTACCAAATTTGAGCTCATTCGCTTGCTCGCTTGTTAGGACGAATCTGATCTCTGATTTGAGTGGGAAGCACCTATTCTGCGCGCGCGACTATGTTGTAGTGCCAGCTCCTGTACTTGTGGATGTTGTACTGTATTTGGATGTTGTACCTGTATTTTAGCCAACAGCTCCTGCGTTATTTTTAAGAACAATTAAAACAGATTAATCATTTTCTGAGTTTCGAAATAATGTCGGTTTTTCCTTTTCGTCGATTTAAACTAATATTGTATCTGGAGTCAGTACATTCCTGACACTGATCACGACCAAATATTTAAGTCATAATTTACATAAAATAGTGTATGGATAATAATAAATCAAACCTGGGAGATGCTAATATCAAGCATCCGTCACATACTAGATACAAACCTATCAAGAGGCCATTTCCAGAAACCGACAATACTTTGGTTAAGATGTCAGAGTCTTTAATTAATGGGCTTGAGCAATCTTTGGGAAAGCGTACATATCTTTGCGGTAATCCTGATTGTGGGACATTAATCGTGTTTCACCGCAATGAGCCCAGACCTGTTGTTTGCCATAGATGTGGCGTTGAGATCGATTGGGAAGGAGAATACCTAACGAGGATTAGGATATGTCCCAAGTGTAACAAAGAATATGAAAGCAATTCAAATTTCTGTTCACTCCATCTTCCACCTGTAACGTTGATCGAAAAAGAAGTAGAAAAGTGAGTAACTACAATAATAGCCAGAGTTGAGTCCTAATAATTGGTATCAACGAAATATTTTATCTTAAATGTATGCCGCTATGCGCTACGCCACCACAATCCCAACAAACACCAGAACTGTGTTAATTTATTCATCCTCATCTTAAGGAATGTCCTACGTCAAGGTCAGCTTTTATAGTAATTTAATTACGATGTTATCTAGACTGTAAAAGATTTTTGAGCTACCTAGATGCGAGTTAATTCCTCAAAGAGTAGTCAGGCGGTGTCCCTTGCCTCATTTTATCCTACCGGTTGATTTCAAGGAAGCAATTAGATAATAGAAACTCAATATCTATGTTCATATTAGATATTTTTAAATATCAGATTTTTGAAATGAAAAATAACAATTTAAATCTTGAAAACTCACCTTTATCAAATATGGTCTATAATTCCGTTTTGAAGAACAAATTTGAGGTGAAAGATGCTGAACAGGGCCTCCGTAATCTTAAACTGTTCCGACATCATTGGCCGTGCAAATCCTGGGATACGTACAAGATGATCAAAATAATAAGCAACTTTGACAGAGAGAGTTTTGTACTAGACGTAGGGTGTTATGAATCGCCAATCCTGCCAATGCTAAAACGGTTAGGATTTATCAATCTCTATGGTTGCGATCTAATCCTCAAACCTGATCTCAAATCGAATTTCGTTAGCAGTGGGTATCACGCAGATTACAAACCAATTGCTGAAATGTACCGTGACAATTCATACAAACTTTCAATTCAAAACCTAGAGGATACTACTTACAGTAATCGAATGTTTGACTACATCACCTCCTTGTCCGTTATTGAACATGGTGTTAACATTGAAAAGTATTTCATGGAAATGAGCAGGATTTTAAAGAGTAAGGGTTATCTCTTGACATCGACAGATTATTGGCCTGAAAAAATATTTAATGGAAAGAATGTCCTTTCTAGTGGTCCTCCTGACAATATTTTTAGCAGAGAGGAAATAGAAAATGTTATAGGAGTAGCAGAAAAAAATGGATTTAGGCTTATTGAACCGATTGACTTTGAATATGAAGATAAGGTTGTGCACTGGAATGAACTAGGTTTGGACTATACCTTCATCTTCTTTGCCATGAGAAAAGAATGAGACCTGTTGTTCTCTTGAAAAAAAGTTCACATCTGTGACAAGGATCTTTTCACTACTCAATTAATTCAAATCAAATCAATCAAATCATTAATCTAGATTAAACATGAAGGAGACAGTAGATAGTTTAAAAGATCGTCTAAATCAATGGTGGCTACACAACAGACCTTGTCTGCACCACCGTAGTAGACAAATAGCTCATTATCTAGAATGCAAGCTCCTGTAGGAAAAACTACATTACTCACATCACCGCATTTCTCATACTGCTCTTCAGGAGTCAATATGGGTTCTTTAGTTCTTCCTAATATTTTATGAGGGTCGTTAAGATCTAGCAGAAACGCGCCAGCACTGTAAACCTTATCTATACTTACTCCATGGTATACTACAAGCCAACCTTTCCTTGTTTTAATGGGTGACATCCCCGCTCCAACCTTTAGTGCTTCCCAAGCCTGTTCAGGTTTAACAAGTAATGAATGGGTACAAAAATTGGTAACTGAATCACCTTTTCCAAGCCAGATGCTAGGTCCATAGGTATTATATGTAGGTCCCGTCCATTTGCTTGGTCTGTGTAATATCATATATTTCTTTGATCTGATATCTCTATTGTTATTTGGGAATAGAACTACATCTTTGTTATCGGATCCGGGAATTGTTATTATCCCCAGTCTTTTATAGCAAGAAAAATCATCTGTTATAGCAAGGGCAGTAGATGCTATAGGACCCTTTTTGACATAATCTGAGAGAACTACATATGTCAAATATATTTGATCGTCAATGCTTGTTAAACGGGGGTCCTCCATGCCATACATTTCGCAATCTAGTACCGGAGATATTGCAACTTCCTTCCTCCTAGTAAATGAAAGGCCATCAGTACTTGTAGCGTAACCAATACGTGATACATAATCTTCGTAGTCCCCTACTGCCCTGTAAAGCATATGGATGGTATTGCCGTCATTAAGAACTGAACAATTGAACACTGCTTTTGATTCCCACCAATTAGATTCGTCTGGAATGAGTATTGGATTGCTCTTTACTCTGGTCAGTTGAAGATTAGCTCGACTCACCACCGCCAAATTGTAGCTTGAGAGCTTTACATCATTATATTTATAGATATTGCGAAAAACGTGGATCATATTTATAGATCTTATTTATAACACAAAACAAAATACCTAACGAAAGTTATTTTTGCCTAAAATATATGAATCAGGACTCGACCGACTTCTAGATCCACTTAAACTTCATTCTTCCATATATTAGTCATGCTAATCAATTCCTTCATATAACTTGAAGCCATGATGCAGCCTAGAGGCTATTTCGAACATTTGGCCCTGGCCGCGTACGGTAGGTGAATGTGCAGCTAAATAGCGGGCAGCAGCAATCAAAACTGAGGCTTGATCGACGTGCGATATTTTTGTTTGCGTAACCATGTTGTGTTGTCTACAGGTAGCCTCAATCATTTGGATAGAATGGAAGTTTCTATCTTCCCTTAAGAGAGCTTTACCAAGTACGGATACAAACCTATCTTGGTTTCCTCCAGCGTTATAGCTTATTACTATCTGAGCGGCATCG
>DASWDL010000407.1:0-3872 GCA_036395315.1 Nitrososphaeraceae archaeon | reverse complement strand
ATCCCCTTTGAATCATTCAGAAGAGAATCATAGTCATCATTAGTCTTATAACCAGAATGTTGCAGTTTTTCTAATTGCGCCTTAAGTTCTTTGAATGTCAACTTTTGTCTTTTAATGATTTAGAGAAGCACGAGCAGTTTTAGGTATTTCTATAATCAATCCGTAGACAAAACACAAATCTAGAAGTATCTACTTCAATGAACCAATGAGCGGCTCAGCTATGGTTAACCACTTTCCCGACATACATGAATTCAAGAAATTTGCAATCAACTTCATAAGGATCAGAACCGATTCCTTGAAAAAGGATGTGGAACATTGTCTTTCGGGAAAGGTTGCACCTTTTCCAGCGATTTTATACTGTGTGAGCACCATTGACCTTTTAGGAGCACTTTATGCCGGACAAGCCAAAAAGGGTGATCCTAACTCTAAAAACTCAAAGAAGTATATGATCGAAGTTATGAATTATACAGACGAACAAGCCACTCTGATCAGTGAGATCTTTAGACACAAGTTAGTTCATCTGGCACAACCTCATCCAGTTTATGTTCATAATAACAAAACTCTTCGTTGGGTTTATCATCACTCAGAGCCAGAAATGCATCTTATTTTAGAGGATATAAAACCATCTGGAACAGAACTAATTCTTAAATCTGATTGGAAGATCCATGTAGATCAATATTTCCACGTTAGTATATATCACATAATGATAGATATAATTAATTCTGTAGAAAATCATGGTGGATTTCTGGACAGGTTTGAGAACGACAGTGTAGTCATCCAGCCTAATGTTAAGACAGCACTTGAACAAATTTATGATCCAAACCTATGATCCCCTTAATTTGGAATATGTTATCTCTTGTTTCCGATTTAGATCTAATTCCTCTTTCTTCTCATTTACAAACTTGATTGCATCCGATACGATAACTCCGTTGGTAACCAAATCCATTTTATATGCGGCTTGAAAAATCAGAAGACAGATTTCTTAATGAATTAGTCGCGGATTGTGTTACCTACAACCTAAGGGAAAAGGAAGCGTTGGAATACATTGACAAGAGGTTTGGTAGGCCTATTAAACCTAGGTCTTATCAGCTACGGAAGGCCAACCTTCTATCAGAAAATACGGCTAAGGTCTGGCTGCAATGGTTCACCCGCATAGGATTCGTTCAAAATCACAAGGAGCAAATGGAGATTATCAGAAAGATTTTGGGGCATTCTTTAGGGGAATACGATGAAGAGCGGGCGAAAGAAAAGCCGGACGTATATATTCTTACGAAATTAACAAAGGACATTAGGGCCAATGTAAGATTACTGTGCGAGTTAGGTCTAGGGACGTCAATTATCGCAGCAATAAAAGAGAGAATAGACCTCCAGTAATGAATGAGGTGAGTGTGTCCGGCTCGCGGCATGACGAGCAGACTAGAATTCCTTCGAATACAACTTATATGCTAACAAAGTGAGTATATCCCATGCAAAGGAATAACCGTAGAAGTTATAGATGACCTACCATCCGATACAGCGAACCTTCAGTCACCAGATTTATCCGCAGGTGTTACTACAATTACAAAAGAAAATATATCTGAACTTTTCGGTCGCAGGAATCTTGCCTTTGTAGCTACATTATCAAAAGATGGTTCTCCTCACGTGACTCCAGTTTGGGCGGATGTGGAAGGTGATCTAATTTTAATAAATACTTCTGAGGATTCGGCAAAAGCTAAGCACCTATCGGACCCTCGTGTAGGAATCTCTTTAGTGGATCAGTTTAATCCTTATAATATGGTAACAATTAAGGGAAGGGTCGTTGAAATGACAAGTGAAGGAGCTGACGAGCATCTACATAAACTCGCTAAGAGATATCTTGGTATAGGAAAGTATTATTATAGAAAACCAAAGGATAAGAGGGTAATTATAAAAGTTAAACCCGATAAGATGATGAAATAGGGATTGGATACGTAAAGGATTTTTGTAATAACTGAGTTTATAGTATGCAAGGGCCACGTCCAGGACGACCTTTTTCTCCGGTTTAAGTGAAAGGATTCGTTACTGTTAATTGGGGATCTTCTCCAAGTATACTCGATCTTAACTTAAGGGATCCGCTGCATCTGGTTAGATTCGGACTGTGTGTCAAATCTGTAACATAGAAATTGTCCGGTTTTATCATGGCTTCTATACCATATGCGAAGCACAAAACTCCGATGGCTTTGTCAACTAGAAACAGAGCATTAATTTCAGCGACAGATGAGTCACTTTCACTTGATTCAATTATTACTGTCCCCACATTCTCATTCTTTTCCCTATTATGAAACGTGACCTTATCAACTTTGAATTCTGTAGTTGCATCGTGAATAATACTCTCCAATCCGCCAATTACGTAAGAAATTCGAAAGATAGTCATCCTACATCTGGCCATATAATATTGCACTTGCCTTTAATAATTGAAAGTAGCAAAATAAGTGACTTGAGTTCCATTATTCCAAATGCCTTATGGTTGTGACAACATCCCTACAAAGAAAAAAAGTTATGATGTAAAAGGGGCCCGGCTAGTCGAATTTTACTGTGATAGCTGTTTTGAGAAAATCGGGTAGTCTAGGGGATAAATACAATTATCTAAACTTGAAGCTGTGATACTCCATTTCTAATGCTAGTCCAGGTAATCCTGATAACTTCTATCTACATATGGCATGCGGGTAGTTTCTTCTATCGCATTTAGAGCTTCCTTAAGTTTTTCCTCGCATATTGAAGCGTTCTTTGTATCGTTCATTTTATTGTAGAATTCGAACATGATTCTATAATCTCTAATTAGGCCACGTGTATTTTTTTCTTGCAGGTCGAATGCCAGTGCTTCCTTTATGGTATCTAGTGCTGTTTCTAGATCGCCAGGGCCGCCCCTCTTAGAATAGGCAAGACTAAGATTCGCTTTTGCGTTTGCAACAGATAGTTTATCACCAATTTTCTTGTTGAGATTTATTGAATCCAAAGAACATTTTATAGCCTCATCGAATTCTTCTTACTGAGGATGAAGTAACTATATATGCTAGATTAGGTTATTTATGATCCTTAGAGGCAAATCAAGCTTGTTTAGCGAATAAAAAGACAGGAAAAAAGATACGTTATTAGTTTTTAAGCCTTCATTAGATTTAATAATCAAGATTCTGTCTACCTGAAAACAACTACTTCGTCGGCTAAAAATTACAATGTAACATATTGCAACCCTATCCTTTAATAGCCATTGTGCTCTTTTAAGAGTATGAATACTATATGCACCTGTTGCAATCGGGAGATACCTGAAAGCGCACGCGCAATTAAGTATCATAACAGATTCTTTGACTCAAGTGATTGCCTGCAAGTGTTCAAAAAATTGAATGCAACGTATGGTGACTGGTTGCCAATTCAACTACAAGATCTTTAATCGTTCAAACGCGGTTATGAAAGTACACGCGTCCAATGGAACTGTAATAAAGACTACTTCATTTCCTTCTGGATTCATTGCCAACAAGACAGACTCGGCAAGACTGGTAACTAATATACCAAAGTCTTACGCCCAGAATATTACAACTGAAACTGTCTTTACTGATTAAGTAAGATGATTATATTATCCAAAGTTGTGAAAATAAAACCCGTACCATCTGGCTCAATCAAATAGTCACCCCAACCTAGACTTTATATTAAACGCAAGCAGGAAATTATTGGTGAGAAGCTTGTGGAATCTATCCAGTGTTTCGCAAATCATAAGATCAATTCAAATTTTGAGTTGAACTCAACGAGAGACAAATATGAAAGAAGAGATTGAGAACATATGTTATAATTGTGGAAGAAAGAATTCAGAACATCCGTCTACTGGAAGATTTGGCACAGTCGTATTGGTTGGTCATGAA
>DASWDL010000406.1:0-10029 GCA_036395315.1 Nitrososphaeraceae archaeon | reverse complement strand
TCGCACTAGAGTATTAATTCAGTTTTACCTTGCTCGAAGTGAATTTAATATTACACAAACATCAAATACTTCTTGGAGTAACGCCCCCAGTGTTGGTGGTATCAACCCAAAACTAGCAATTACCATGCAGATAAAACTGGCGCCCAAACCAACAAAAATGCTCTGCTTTGCGATTTGTACAGTTTTTCTACCTATCTCAATTGCATATCTCACTCTGGTAACATCATCGACTAGCAAGACCATATCCGCTGCTTCGGCGGATATTGCTGAGCCCTGAGCTCCCATGGCAATACCGACATTCGCGGATGCTAATGCGGGTGCATCATTTATGTCATCACCGACCATTATCACATTCTTATATAATTGTCGAATTTTTTTACAGATGTCACTTTTTGCTCCGGATTGAGATTGAACTCAAAGCGAGTAACACCGGCTTGTTGAGCTACTTTTTTTGCATTATCAATAGAATCGCCAGTCAAGACAATTGTTTCCTTTATCCCTAATTTGGGAAGACGTTCCATCATTGATTTCACTCCCGGCCTTATTTTGTCACTAAAAATAATTGCGCCAGCAGGTACATTGTTTATTTCTACATAAGCCAACATTTTTTCCTGAGATTTAATTTCCTTTCTAAGGTCTGCAATATTGCACATGCCTTTAAATTCGCTTATTTCAGAAAAACTTTTAGATCCGACAAAAATATGATCCCCATTAATATCACCTTCAACACCAACACCTGGTATTTCATGGAAATTGGAAGGCATAGTTAATTTTATAAAATTCTGTTGAGCCTTCTGAACCAAAGCGGCTGCAACCGGATGTGATGATAGTTGTTCTATGCTTGCTGCCTTGAATAAGAGACCATCAATGCTTGTATGGTCAATTGCTACTATTTTTTCCACGGCAGGAGTACCAATAGTAATAGTGCCTGTTTTATCGAATATCACTGCTTCTGCTTTACCCACTTGTTCTATTGATGCACTGCTCTTAATCACAATACCTCGTTTTGCTGCTTTGTTTATTCCGCTCATAATTGCGACAGGAGTAGCAAAAATAAGTGAACACGGTGTCGCTACAACTAGAACTGCTAAAATTGTTTCGGGATTGCCAGTAATAGACCTTCCAAAAAAGCTTACTACTAAGGTTATAGGAGTAAACCATATAGCGTATCGGTCAGCGAGGCGTTGAATCGGCGCTTTCGCTGCCTGGGCCTTTTTGACGAGTTGAACTATTTTGGCGTACTGGCTTTCTTCACTGATTTTGTCAGCCATCATCTCAAAGGCATCCCCGACGTTGACAGTTCCACTGAAAACGTCGCCACCAGGATTTTTGCTCTTTGGTAATGGTTCACCCGTAAGTGCCGATTCATCTATAACTACATTACCCCATGTCACACGTCCATCAACAGGAACTAAATCTCCTGGACGAACAATGATTAGATCCCCAACTTTTATAGAAGCTACATCGATCTTTTCCATGGTATCCCCTCTTTTCTTATAGGCAATTCTGGGAGATCTCGCAAGCAATGCATCCATAGATGATGAAGCTCGCCTCAATGCAAAATCTTCTAGAGCTTTACCGCCTGACTGCATTATTACGATTACAACGCCAGGTAACGCTTCATTTGCAAGAATAGCTGTAATAATGGCTAACATAGCTACGATGTCAGAAGCGAAGTGGCCTCGGAACATACCTCGTATGGTATCCCAGACAATTGGAGCACCCCACTGCAATCAAAGTGGCTAGCCAGATCCAATTTGCAAGTTCTATGGACCTGAATGTCACAAATGTTACGGTACCGACAAGCAAGCCGGCCATTGCAAAAACGGGAATGGGATATCGTTTAATAAGATAAAGTGATTTAGCTGCCTGTGAGTAAAAAGTATGTACTTCAGATATGTCTGAAACGGGATTTTCACTTTCCTTTAAACTATGCAACTTAATACTCAATAATATCTCGAATCCTTGATAATAAGCTATTTATCTAATAATGAATATTTTTTTGTTATTCAGGACTATTGTGATAATTCATTATATAGGCTATTGATTACTCCATGTCAGAAACATGATAACTGCAGCTAATCCCATAACCCCAAAGGTAGTCCAACCGATAACATTAGAAAATAAACCATTAGTCTTGCCTTCAAGGATCTTTTTATCATTGGCAATCTTCATAATAATGAAGAGCATCGGAACAGCCACCACTCCATTTATGACTGCAGCGTATATCAATGCGTGAATAGGACTAATACCGACAAAATTAATCAAAAGTCCTATTACAGTAGATGTAATTATTACTACGTAGAATTGTTTTGCCTGTTTAAATTTTTTGCCTAAGCCTTCGCTCCATCCAAAAGTGTCGGATATTGCATAAGCTGATGCTCCAGCTAAGACAGGTATGGCTAACAATCCCGTTCCGATAATACCAAGAGCAAAAATAATTTTTGCAATGTATCCTGCATTTGGGAAGGTTTTGACCAGAGGTTCAAGAGCCTCCGCAGCTTGGTCTGCTGTTTCTATATTCGTAATACCATTCAGGTGAAGGCTACCAGCAGATGTAAGTATTATAGACCATGTTATGAATATTGAGAAAAACATACCAACTGCTATATCCTCTTTCATTATCATAATATCTCTAATGCTAATCTTCGGTCTTCCTTTACCTATGTCTTCTATCTTGTTTTTTACAACATCTTCTTCAGCTTCCTCTGAGGCCTGCCAGAAAAATAAATAGGGCGATATGGTTGTTCCGAGTACTGCTACAAACATAGTTGCGAAATCAGTAGTAAATTCAAAGTGTGGAATTATACTTGCAAGGAAGATTTGTTCCCAACTACCTCCCACAATTATTGCAGTTACTACGTAAGCAAATAGTGACAAAGTCAGATATTTCAAAATTTTAATGTAATTTTTGTACGGGATGAATATTTCTGCCACCAGAATCAAAATTATAAAAGAAAAGATAGACACTATCACTGGTAACGCTGGAAATAATAATCTGATTGCTGCCGCTAGGGCGCCTATATCAGCACCGATATTTATTGTGTTTGCAATTATTAGGAGGCTTGCAACCGGATGGGGATTTTTTTTTGAATATTTTGATCTTATGACTCCAGCTAATCCCTTACCAGTTACGAGACCTATTCTTGCACACAACTCTTGAACAACAATCATCATGGGTAATTGAAATAAAGACATCCAAATCATTCCGAGGCCAAACTTAGCTCCGGCCTGCGAGTATGTAGCTATACCTGAAGGATCGTCATCCGATGCACCAGTAACAACCCCAGGTCCAAAAATTTGAAATACTGATCTTAATATAGAATTTGGATTCCTGTCCTTTTTGGTGAAGTGCTTTTTATCATTTAAATTTAAATCATCTGTTTTTTAAGTGTATCTGATTTGACGTTCTCTTCGGCTAGCGAATCATCGGTGGATTTATCTTCATCATTCGTATTATTATGTTCATCATTTTCACCTTCGGTCACAATATCTCACCAAGCTACGTTCTCTTCCTTTTACTTAAGCTATCTGAGACGGGGTTCAAGAATGGGACCCTAAAATTAAAGTAAAAATCATGATAGATGACACTAATTCGTCATCCAACTACAAATAAGTAAACTTCGAGATGGAACCAAAGGACAATAGAAAAAAGTGAACAAAGATTGGATGACATAAAAATATTCTAACCAAAAATATGTAATTTGGCTTATAATATAGAGCAGAATATTGATACCGCTCAGTTTTATGATTGCAGTATCATGTGTCGTACTCTCCTTTTATAAGTAATCAAACTGACAGTCCATGATTAAGGATACGAGTGCTTTCTATTATGCTATTAATCTGATAACAAGTGAAAGAAACTTAGTTCTCGTTGCTGTATTCGGAATGTTAGCAGCCTTTTGCAATATCTTTTGTTGGAACTGGGGCAGTAAGACATGTTCCAATTTATTGGAAGGAGAAAGTGGAAGCTACAGTAGCTTTCAAAAATATTGATGGTAAATTAAAAGTGATTGGAACAAAAGAAAATGGTCAAGTAAACCCTACACTAATATCGAAAACTGATGCTGCCTATATACTTACTGTAATTAACGATGATGCAAACACACACATGTTTTACATTGACGGAATTAACATCCATACAAAGTTGCTTAGAGCTGGAGAAAATGATATCATAACCATTTATTCAAAGACCCAAGGATCGTATAATTATTACGATAGACTACCATCTGTAGGTTCCCAACAAGAGAATGGTACAAAAGCTGAACCTATAGGACAATTCAAAGTCTTAAAAGTAGCCGGTAATGAATGGTAATAATTCTGTACCTAAAAATATTCATGATGATAGAGACAGGAGACATGAACCATAAAGGGCAGGTAAGCAAGCAAAATTTCATTCAAGTTTCAAAAAGCGACTGAAGTAAGACCTTAAAAAGTTGAACTCGAGTAAAACAAACGTAGAATGCAAGAAACAGTAAAGATCTGATATTAGCAAGATAGTAGTTTCTACTAAGGGTAATGCACTTGGGATAGTTACTGGAAAGGGGTATTGCAAGGCTTTTGTGTAAGCGGCACTAATGGAAATAGCACTTAAGGAGCTATCGAATAAGAAGAAAGTCAGGGTTGACGAAGAAATTAGATACATACACTTTAGAGATATCCGGATTAATCAAATAGGACAATAGCAAAATATTGTATTGTTGAGAATAACTCCAATTTATTCTCAAAGATTCTATAAAAGATATAAGTTAGAGATTGCTCATTCCGAATGAGGTGAATATTGTAAGATTTGACACGCTCGATCAACGGTGACTCGGTACCTCCGTCTCCCAAGAAATCAAGAAGCATAACTTTTAGATTGGATACTACGACAATAGATGAACTACAAAGAGAAGCCGATTTGAAAGAATTTTCCTTGAATGTACTCGTTAATCAAGTTCTCAGAAGATACGTTGAATGGGACAGATATGAAAGTAAGCTCGGTATGATGCCGGTCCCAAAAATTATGTTGGCCACATTGATTGACAAAACAATGCAACTGGCAGTGGATGCTGGAATATCTGGCATAGAATCCTATCGAGACAAGGTTGTAAATAATGCCGCAGAAATCGCATTCAGCTTAATGAAGGATTCCGTATTATTCATGAAGAAAAAATACAGTTTATGGACTGTTCTTGCAGTGCTGCAAGAATATATGAAAATCTCTGGAATAACGTCAGACCACACAATAGAGGCCGGAAGAAAACATGTCTTTATAATACAACATGAGCTCGGGGAAAATTGGTCGATATTTGCGAAAGAGCTTTTGTCCCTCATTTTCACCACGTTAGCAGAAGTGAGGGCTGATATTAGCACGACTCCTAATGTGGTCAAGGCAGAAGTTATCTTGTGATGTAAGAATTATTGCATGACTCTAGTGTGCACTAATGTGGAATACAGTGCATTCCAAGTTGATATATATCACTTTTCCCACCTAATATTGCAAAGAAGGTGAGGGTAAATTGATTGATCATATTCCACAGAAGGTTGAAAAATCAACTTATTCTCTGATATTAAATTACTTCCAGAGAATAAAAGCTGGGGACGTACGTGGTCTTTTGAACCTTTTTACAGATGATTCTGTAGTCTATGAGCCATTTAGTAAATCAAAATGTCTAGTTAGTAAGTTAGAAATTGAATCTTTTCTTAAAACAGTTGTAATGGCTAATGAAGGGATGGAATATAAAATTAGAATTGAAAGTGAAGAACAAAGCGGAAACACAAATAAGGTTGTCACTTTAGTCACATTTCAAAAGGGGGATGCTATCAGAAGCAGGTTCACTTTTGAAATTGAACGCGCCGATGAACTAATCGGATCAAAAATCAAAACCCTTCGTATTGAATTCATAGATATGTAGGACGTACCATTTCAATACTATTTTTGCATAGATTCAATTAATGTATTGGTTACTAATACTCTAACAACTGGATTTCATCTGTTCTAATCTATTATATCCTATTAACTAATGATCACATTAAATAGGTCTTTAGACTATTGGTATTAGAATTGTCCCCAACAGCTAGTAATCTGGACAAGTTTCTTCCATTATTGCCTTATAGCGACTATCAAGTTTATCAGCAAAAACGCGTACTTGTTCCAAACTGTATATATTTTTAGGAAAGTACCACCTTATAGGGATGACATGTCCTCTGCCATTACCATCATAAAACCGTCCTTTGTCCGCCATGACCTTATGAGTATCGTCAATTTCATTTTCAATAACTGGAAGTCCCCTCTTGGTCTTATCTTCCAAGATGAATTTTACAGGGTCATCATAAATAAAATAGAATTGTCCTGTTTTTACCAAATTTTTGTCTTGTGACATGGTTATTGTTGTTGTCCATTAGAAGAAATTTATTCTGAGTTTTGCGTTCCAACATATATTAACATTTGCTCAGATATGCCATTGTAATTTAAAAAACGGCGTTATAATATGTAGTATCAAAAATAAACAGGATAACAATGATCTCATCATAAATTATCTGTCATCACATAGTCCAGTTCTATAGTAGGTCAGGTTTTTATTATTGGCGTAACTTGAACGAGACTGCTTTTCTTATCTAACAAAAAGATAAGTGATAGTAACAGCCTACTTTGAAGTACAAATGGCATATAAAATTATGGTACCACACGATGGTACAGAGATATCAGACAAGGCGCTCGAAAAAGCTATTGATTTTGCGAAAGCCCTTGGAGCGGAAATAATATTAGCCCATGTTATAGAGGACATCTCTGTTCCTCCTAACATTTAGCTAGTGGAGACTTCATAGGTGAAGCCAAAAAAGGTATAATAAAACATTTAGAAAGCTGGTGGGATAAGTTGGCAGAAGTGAAAATACATGAAATGGAAGATAAGAATGTTAATGCCAATTCTAGATGCTTATTCGGTGATGTAGCAGAGCGAATTGTTAGGTTTGCAGAGGAAAACAAAATCGACCTCGTGGTAATGGGAAATCGCAGATTGAAAGGAGCTTCTAAAATAAAGGCTCTTGGGATTGTTGCAAGGAAGGTTTCAGAAACTGCGGAATGTCCTGTATTGATAGTACATTAGCGGATCTATAACATGTAACCAGCAGAAGTTTTTCATTATTGTTGTATAGTCTCTTTGTTACTATTTTACAATTATTACTGTACATTTCGAGTAGTGGGCAAGTTTGTACGAAGTGCTGCCGAGTAGAAAATCTTTCGAAGAACTATAACGGCCTCTACTGCCAACCACTATAGTACCAATATTTTCCTTAGCTGCGAACTTTAAAATTTCTTCAGCTGGAGATCCTCTAGCCTGTATTGTTTTTACAGATCTCAATCCTAAAGACTTGGCTCTAGCTTCGTATTTGTGAAGAATTTCCTTGCCAGTTTTCTCCAATTGCCTGGAAATAGAATATCCTACATCAACATACTCTTCTATTACATTTAGGATATGCAACGGAATTTCATTATTACGGGCAAGCACACAGGCATATTGAAAAGCCTTACGCGAATATTCGGACCCATCAACAGCAACAAGAATATTTGGGGATGTTTTTCCTTTCATTATGAATCACTGATTATCTCATGAAGAACTAAGTAGGTATAATCGTTATGCTTCACTTCTAACGTGAAATTTATCCAACCACCTGCCCACGAAGTTTTTTGTCATCAATGTTAGAGATATAGATTCAATTGTGTCAGGGGTGTAAAGTAAGGTAGTAAAGATCACTTAGTAACGAAAGACTAGAAGTTCTTACAACATGAACAACTTGAACCACGAATTAACTCTTCTATCTAATTAGTATTTTTAGACATCAAATATTAACCTTCAAATCAGAACTCATCTTTTAAAGTTCTAATTATTCTAGCATTCATGTAATCCAAATGTAGCTCATCGTCTAGAGAGTCAATGAAGTTAGTTGCGGTTATTATGCCGACTGGTTTATCACCATCTTTGACTAGAAGATGTCTAACCTTATTCTGTAACATCATGGTTGCCGCAGCTTCTACTGGAGAATTGAGATCGATTGATGACACTGGCGAAGACATGACGTGGTGGATTCGGAAATCTTTGCTATTCCCATCATGAGTACAGACACCTCTTACAATATCGCGTTCAGTGACGATGCCCACTGTCAGATCATCGTGATCAACAGCCAAAAGCGAACCTACATTCTTGTCCATCATTTTCTTTGCCGCGTCTTTAGCGGTTTCAGATACGCCTAAATTAGTAGTCATTATATCCTTTACAGTCTTTGGCACAGACATAGAATTATCCAAGCTCAATATATCTTAATTTGGGGTATGAGGTTCCTGTCGATATACAAACAGATTCTCTTGTTCTGGGCGAATCAGGTAGCTGTGAATACTGTCGGCAGTAGCAACCCTTTTTAATTAAGTTGAATTCTAGGTTTCATGGAGGGGCTAGTTTCATGGGTGGAGAATGGTTCCAGTGGACGGTTCGTATCTTGCTAATGCTTGACTTCTATGACGGAAAATCCTTTTCACTCAGATTCAACCCACCTTGAATAGTAAATAAGAAGGTTACAGCAGCAAGAATACCAAGCGACTTCTTTAGGAGCATTTTATCCTTCACCAGCGTATTCTCTGTAAATTGTTCTAGCACTTTGACATCAAAATTTGTTTTAAATTCCCTTAGAAAGAACAGTCTTAATATAAATGAGTTAAAATCTATGTTTGCACCAGAGCCTATTACAATATTAGGAGGGTCGCCAATTAATGTTGCAGCACCGCCAATATTAGAACACATCGCTTGACCCAGAACGTATGGAAAAGGAGACCTCCTTAAGAATTTGAATATTGTTAGTGTTACTGGAATCATCAGTAGAATAATAGTAACATTATCAATGAATGCTGCCATCGCTGCCGTAAAAATACAAAGAATAACCATCAAGTGCCAAGTATTTCCCTTGCTTAATTCAACAGCTTTGACTGCTACCCAATTGAATACACCGGTATTATTGCTACTATTATCATCATTCCAAGCAACAATCCTATGGTATTGAAATCAATTATCTTTGTAATGAATTCAAGGGCTCTCTTGGGGGGTGATTGTTTGCATTATGACAAGACATGAGAAACAATCGCATCTAATTAATAAGATGATGTCAGGACTTCGATCAGACGAGTTAGTTAAGCTCTTAGTTAATTGTGATTATTGCAAAACTCCTCTCTTTTCTAAAATGTTTATGTTAAAGTTTGCTAATTTTGAACGGTTTTTCTGTTGTAAGGAATGTAAATCAGCTTACAAGAGAAAAAATGCTGGAAGAATGGAAGCTATTGTTAAAAAATATCAGAAATCCAATCGCCGCAATTTTTCTAGATATTGCACTATTGAATCAAATTTTACCCGTAATGAGAAGAGAATTTCTAATTTTGAAACTTTTTAACTATCTTATAAAACACATTAAATGGTAAGCCTTGTCTTGGCAATACGCTATGTCATCAGTATCGATATCATTGTTTTTTATGTTATCTTATAATTTCCTTTCTACCTTTCAAGCAAATTCATGGCATGAACATTTAGGAATTGGAAATGAACAAGCGATAGCCTTATACAAAAAAAATCCAATTGATCCTGCAATTGTCAACTGGGAAAACGCCCTGCAGTCAAAATTAGACATAATTGACGTAGAGTGTTCTGATTTCACACCTGCTTTATACTGCTATGATTTAATTACCGAAGCTCGTAATGATTGTCTCCCTCACCTGTACATACCACTTTGTAAACAATATATTATAAGTCCATTAATCCACAATAAGATAAATCCAGACATTCAGCAATCTTTATTAGAACAAAGCAGAATTGAAAACTTATCTTTGAAATAATTAAGGTGGTCTTTCATTTTACCAGATCCTTCCTAATTTGAGTCGCTTTCTTTCGATCACCCAGTACCAATACTGGATAACGCCAAGAAATATATCTTAAAGGTGTTCTCCTACCGGAGTTACTGCTCCAACTATTATAAGGCCTACAAATATCGCAATTAACACAAACA
>DASWDL010000405.1:0-12506 GCA_036395315.1 Nitrososphaeraceae archaeon | reverse complement strand
TGTCTTTAATATTAATTGCGATATAACATTTTAGTTACATTACTATATCATTAGTTGACTATTACTATTATTAATAGTAATGCTGCTAACTGAATAGATTAATGATAGCTGGAATACGAAAGTCCGTTCATTTTATTATTATTTCTTCTGTACTTTTCCTTGGCTATGTTAGCACTAACTATGTCAATGCCGCGCTTATTGTGCCCAATACAACTAACTCACCTGACAGCATGGACAAGATGAAAGTACCCCATCTGGGCGTGAACATGAGAGGGTACTATACAAGTATGCCGCAATCAAGGATTGTAAGAAATGTTTTTCCTACTGATTATTATGACAGCAGTTTCAAAATATTATCTAAAGTAGGAGTAGTTGACCACGTTAGGTTCAGGTTCTATTGGGAGTCTTATGTCAAGAATCCAGTCCAGTTTATTAAAGAAATCGAACAGGTGGCAGATACTGCTGACAAGTATGGCATAAAGGTTCTTTACGATAACCATCAGTTTCACACTTCTTCATGGCTAAATATTGATCGTGGCACAGGATTTCCAACGTTCCTTTTTACTAATACGACACTGTACCAACAAGATGCTGGTGGATCTCCCAAGTCTGTCGCTGCAAAAACATGGTGGATAAACTGGTGGAATAACGCTATTAGGATTAACGGTACTGATGGTTGGAGATTACAGTCTGATTTTCTAAAAAAGGTTGTGAGTGCCCTAGATAAACATACAAGCACTCTAGGCTATGAAATATTGAGTGAACCACAAGTTAACAACGTAAATCAGTGGAGTAAGATTGGCAAATATAATACTTTCATGACTAACGAACTTCGAAAGGTTACAAGTAAAACGATTGTTTACAGCATGAATATTCCAATCGATCTGAAGAGTCCAATTAACGTTAATCCAGCAAATCTTGCCAAGATGACTCCAATGAATAAGGAGAATGTTATATTCAAGTTCAGCTTGTACGGCATTCCCTCTGGTGGTTACCAAGCACAGAAACTGGATTTATTCTTGAATACAAGCCGCATTTCAGGAGTACCGCTCTATGTTGGAGAATGGAATAATGTTAAGAGACTGGCTACTACGGATCAGGAAGGTAAAAAGATCTTTGAAATAAGTGCGAATGAAAGTGATATATCACAAACAGATGCAAATATGATAGTTCAAAAGTTTAGGCAGATAGGTATCTGGGGAATGGCTTATTGGAGTTGGAGCTTTGTGCCTGAGAAAATACCTAACTTTAATTTGATAGGTGTGGAGTTTGACAATGCAACTGGGCAAAGAAAGATCCAGACAACATCTTATTTTGATATAATGAAGAATGCATATGAAAGTCTTTACGGTAACCCTGCCGAACGTGTTTTCCCAACAGGATCTAAGCAGTAGTTGTACTATATTCATTTTATATTTTATTGAGCATTATATCGTAGGGTTTGCGAGGCTAGTTGAAGACCATAATTTCATACAATGAACATGAGATTAGGACTGATGGTTCCATTGACGATCTAGGTAACGGGTATAATGTGTGGATAGACCTTGTAGATCCCAACCATGAAGAAATAATGGGCATGGCTAACAAGTTTAGCCTTGATCCAGAAGCTTTAGAGACTTATTTTAACAAATCAAAGAAACCAGAAATTCGTGTATTGGACAATCATACCTTTACCGTTATCTTAGACATGAAAAATAAAGATCCTAAAACGCTCGAAACTGAAGGTATCTACATGTTTCTGGGTAGACATTGGTTATTAACAGCTCATGGTTCAGAAGTTAAGCTTAAAGAAATAGTGGAACGGTTGCTGAAAGTAAAAAATAAAAAGATTAAAGAAGCACAGATTGATGCATTGTATTACAATCTGTTAGCTGAAATAATTGGGAGGTATGAACAACTATTGACTGCTGTGGAACTATCTGTAAACGAGTATCAACGCAGATCATTCGCACGACCTTCTGAGGTTATATTTGATGAAATTGATACATTATCCAGACAGACAATAATTTTAAGAAGACACTTCTGGCGTGTTAGAAATATTATAAATTTCCTAGTTCACAATGAGCATGATAAAGAGGAAATCAAATATATAGAAATGGTGTACGATGATATTTCTCAGTTAATAGATTTTGCAGAGTCGTACGAAGGTACAATTAATTCTATACGTGAACTTTACGTTGCAAAAGTGTCGCTTCAAATTAACGATACTATGAGAGTGCTTACCATCTTTACAGTCATCTTACTTCCCCTAACATTAATTGCTGGAATTTATGGCATGAATGGTGTAGATATTAATAAACTTGAATCGTTACCAATGGGATTTATTCTGGTAACTTTGATGATGGCTATTATAGGAATAGGTCTACTTGCCTTTTTCATAAAAAAGCGATGGCTTTGGGTTAGAGAGAAAAAAGGAAATGAAACGGTACATGAAATAAATGTTAAAGAACAAAAAAATCGAAATGAAGACAAGAAAAGCCACATCACTTACACAGTATTTAAGAAAGATGATTCAGATTGACAACTTTTTTAAGTATCACGTAAGCATTGGTTTACATGAGGCATAATCAAAAGGCGTGCACGATTGTTATTGCAATGGCAATTGCTTCGTTAGTTTTCGCAGCAACTAACAGCTCGTACGCACAAAATGAGAAATATAGAGCAAAGCTAAAAGGGGACAATGAAGTTCCACCTGTGAACTCAACTGCTGAAGGTGTTATAAATTTCAAGACCAAAAATAACACGTTGACGTGGAAAATGAATGTGTCAGGAATAACTGAGGCTACAGGAGCTAATATCAATCTTGGAAAGAAAGGAGAAAATGGTGAAATAATAGTTAATCTTTTACAATCAAGTAAACATGGTCAAAAACCTGCTGGAATGATATTGAGTGGAAGCATTGAGCCGTTCAGTCTAACAGGATCAATGAAGGGAAAATCACTGACAGACCTAAAAACAGCAATGGCTAATGGAGACACATATGTAAATATTCACACAAAGAATCATCCAAATGGTGAGATAAGAGGACAAGTCAAGCTTAAAGGGTTGAATGCAACAGCGCCGGTCAATGCAACTGTATCGACAAATAGTACCAGTTAGGGAGAGCGATGATATTCTCAATCTTGGGATCTATTTAATTTTTCCAAAGAGGATAAAATGGAAACCGACAGGGAAACAATTAACGACCCGATTATATGTGGTAAGTATTTTAAGACCTTTAAGACAAATTCGGAGTATTTAGTACATACTGACAAGGAACACGGATAAAAATACTAACCAGACGGTTAACAAGATCTGTAAAACAGTATCATCTTTTTTCAAAAAAATTCCACACAATTAATAATAATGTGTTGTTGGAGCCCTTGGAACTCATACTGCCATTTTCCATCGAATGCCTTCAATTAGAACTGAAAAGTTGTCCTTAATCGAACCCCTACCATAAATATTGTAAATAATAATATTCCAATCAGAATACCAAACTGCAATACGTTGAAGGTGCGGAGATTCCTCCGTTATCAGAACGTTAGATATTTAGTTCAAGGTAGATGTTGGATAGATGTTGGACTAAAGAATATGTTGGTGGTTTATCCAACCATCGATACTCGCCGAGGCTCGATCATTTTCGTTTGAACAATTTGAGTTAATAAATTGTCAAAGTATTTATCAAAATTAGAATTATGAATAACATCATCAGAATAGATGCCAAACGAGAAAACTTTTCCTTTTAGATAGTCCAGCTCATACGCTGCTACGATAGTTTTCTTTGTACTTGCTTGAGTCTTGTTATTAGGTAAAGTCGACATTTTATAATCGATAAGAATATGATCCTTAGAATTTGTGATAGATTGCTCCTCGTGATGCAAATATTCAAATGGATCGTTTAGGAAGGTGGCTGAACTTGTGCTCAAATAATTGCTTCCAATCCACTGCTTTGTCTCATTCTCCCATCTTTCATTAACGCTTCTCCATGCAGATTTTCCATTAGATGCCCAGCTATGACCCTTAACAAATGTGATTTTGTTAGTATCACTGTCGTACTTTACTTCAGCATAGAAGATGTTGCCATCAAGAAGAATTATAGTTCCACCATTGGCTACAAACTCCCTTAAATTGTCATACTCCTTTTGTGTTACGTATTCCTGATGACCTAATATTATAACATCCATTGCATTCTTACCAGCATCAGTAAAAATGCATCCACCATCCACATCTTGATCTGAAAGCAAATGAAGATTCAGGTTAGGTATAATGGATTCAAGATTCTTAATCATGAATAACATAGAATCTCCTGATGCCGATGGAGAAATCTGATTATTGACTTTGGTAGAAAGTAGATTGAGATCCTGTGTTATATTCTGTCCATGCATAGTATCGATGTATTTTTGATAGAACGTGTAGAAAGCCTTATAGTATGCAGCACCAGTAAATGTTGGAAATACTAATGCGATCCTGTCATGGCTTGTCAAGATATTTCCTATAGCCTTTGATAACTGCGGTCGATCTAGGGAAGGTGTAAAGTCATCCTTAAGATGAATAGAAGAAGATTTACCTGCCAAAGAAGAGAATATTTTTATCCCATTGACGTTTGTTGAAGATTCTAGACATATTTGGGATGATTTATTAGAAGGATTAGGCAATGACAACGGCATTAATTTTGATTTGTCTAAGTACGGACTTCCCATGAATGCCGACATCGATTTTGTACTTGAAGAACTAAGGAGTATAAGTGAGATCAAAAGAATATAAACAAAAATTAAATCAATTTTGCAGAGCCTGAAGAAATTTACATTGATTACCAGTTCTTAGATACCACTTGACCTACATCTAAGTCTAAAGATAAACTCAATAAATGAATATTAATTAACAAAGTTAACTTAGCGTCCAATAATTACAGTGACATATAAACCATAATTGCTATTTTATAATTAGAGCTGTAAGTGTTTTAAATCATAATACTCATCTCAAAATGACATATTATGAAGCGGGCAAAAGTGTTGTCAATAATTGCATTGTTTGGAGCTGTTATGTCCATCACCGCTCTTGTTGATAGCTCAGTATATGCACAACAATATCAATCAGGAAGCAATCCTAGCTCAAACACACCTAGTTCCACGACTTCGCCAACTCCATCCAGTACGCCAAGCACTAGTAACATGACTAATGCTACGGCGGGTGGGAATGTGACAGGTGCGGGCAATATGAGTAATGCATCAGCTCCAACGATGACTAACAGCTCTTAACTCCCTATCTTTTTTAGTTCTGAAAGTGAATCTAATAGATTACTCATAAGGGTAACTATTTTGGAATAGATGTGGCTAACTCCAAAACAAACTCTATGCCTATGCGTTTAAGCTTGATAATTTGTACGGGTTTTTATACCTTCTAGATCTTCCAAATGAAGGTCTGCGATAGCTAGCGATGGCATTAATTATTGACAACAGGTAAAACCTTTTTTCACAAATATAATAAGCCACTTCATTATAAGGGATAGCTAAGAAGCCGACTAAGAGACTTGTGGTAGATCGACCCTATAAGATTAACATCAAAATGAATTTAGATTTAAAAACCATGCCAATGAAATATAAGAATCATCGGCCCACGTGCTAAATCGCGATAAACATCGAATCATTTCCAGTCTATGCTAAAATATATCTCTATAGGTGTATATCATTTATTGCACAATGGTTGTATCAAATGCAAGGCAGGAGAATAATGTGATCCGAATAAACCAAAACAGCTAAAGAACAGGTTAAAAATTAATACATAATATTAATAGGAGTACATTAGCTTATGATATGAGGAAATTGAATACAAGTGTGAAGAAAAATGTACTCTGGCTAGTTACTATAAGCTTTATCTCACTTACATTGTTGATCACTAATGTTAATATTGTATTTGGTCAAGTATCAGGAAATTTGACCTCTCAAGCTGCTGCAAAAGAATGGATTAAGATAGATACCCCCTCCGATGGAAAGCAGGTTCCAATGGACAGGGATCTATTAATATCAGGCAGCTCGTCTGATGATGCTTCTACAGATTGTGGTGTATCAGTTATTGTGAATAATGTAAAGCCATACCACAGTGCATCTGCCACAGGGTCTGGAGGACTTAATGATTATTCCCAATGGAATTTTACTCTAAGCTCCAATTACACGCAAATTAAGGAGGGACCAAACAGGATCACAGCAAAATTGTCGTGTTCACCTCCAATTACAAAATGGTATAGCGTGAATGTGAATGGATTTCAGTCGAGTCAATCTAATGAAAACATTTCTGTTCCTACCTTGACGCCTTCCGTCCTAAATCCTACCAACGCATCTACTGCTCAGAATACATCATCTAAAGAACTACCTCCACAAACACAAACACAGTCACAGCAACTTTTATCTACCAGCTCTGGAAACACGACCGAATCTTCTTCGGGAAAAAGTAAGGAGTTAAATGTTGTAATAAAAGCTGCTAAAAATCCAGTGCCTAGAGGAGATGATCAAAATATCACAGTAACTGTGACTGATCTATCTTCGAACGAAAATATTGTCGGCGCAGCTATCACAGGAAAATTGTTATATCCCGGAGCTAATTATGTAAAGGACTTTAGTGGTACGACTGATACCAATGGACAGTTTGTAAATTCTTGGACTATAGGTAAACACGGTGACGTTGGCGAGCTAACAATTGAGGTACAAGCATCAGCTCCTGGTTATGAATCAAAATCTGCTACAGGTCAATTTCAAATATCTACAGGATGAAGCTTTTCATCAAATACATTTAGATTTTTATAATCCTAGCTGGTAGTATTTCATTTTCTATGGGACTGAACAATTTATACCGTATTTAGAACTTTTACGTAAGATGTATGTAAAAAGACTTAATTTGTAAGGAGAATATTATTAATGGAATGATTTCGATGATTATTCGCAAAACTTTTATTCCATTGCATCTCCGATGTTGCCATTGGAAGAGTTTATTTTCTTGCATAAAGTCTGCTCAACTGTGCTTTCTACAGCTAAGTCGGTCAAGTACGTAGGCATACTGGATTGTGCTGGAAAACTGCTTGTTGGTGATTATAGGAAGGAACTGCAGAATTCTCCCATTCATACATTTAACAGTACACAAGCAAAGGATGGATTGTTCTACTTGTCCTATTTTCTGAACGCAATAGAAACTCATGATTTCGATTCCGGACCATCAGCTTCAAAACTGCCACCATTTAAACTTCTACAATTCGACACTTTCAGTCTCGCTATTAGCCCTCTGACAGAAAATAATGACAAATATCTGTGTATGTACTTAGAATCCGAATTCCAACACGAAGAAATTGTTAAAGTATTAGACGTAATTTGAAAGTTGCCAACCTTGCGGATGAAAATTAGAAACGAGGAGTCCGTCAGGGTCTGGATCAGAAATTAGCTCTAATTTAGTTACCTCGATCACCTAATAATCCAACGCATGGTGATTCTAGTGTCATTAAAATTCTTATTGTACGATTAAGTCTTACATCGACTTGATTTGAAACATCATGGTACTGTTATACTGTTGGCAATACAGGAATAGTATCATTTGGAAAGTATTATGATTGGTTAGCTTAGAAAGCGCTACCAATAGATAGAAAAGTTACTAGTTTCAATGCTTTACTCATAATTGGAACTCTGATACATGTCTAATCACAGGTTTTCACCGAATATTTTCTCCTTTAATTTTAGGTTTAATCTTAAAAGTATATTTCATACGATCTAGTGAAGATATCGTTAATAAGTTAGGTGAATATTCTTATTATTATGGACGGACGGATCACCCATATAGAACCTCATATCAAAGAAAGTGCCTCCATACGAGACCTTGTATTCGGATTTGGTGACGGTATTAATACCTCATTAGGAATTGTTGCAGGGGTAGGAGGAGCTGTAATTGGACCAGATGTGGTCATTCTTGCTGCATTAATTGGTATGTTTACTGGTGCAAAAGCAATGGCTGTACAGAACTATCTTGCTGTAAAATCCCAGCGGGAGATATTGGAATCTGAAATAAAGCGGGAAGAATTCGAAATCAAGAATATGCCAGAACGTGAGAGACAAGAAATTGAACAGGTTTATCGTGAAAAAGGATTTACCGGAGATGATCTTAAGATGGTCGTTAATAAAATAACTTCGAACAAAGATGTTTGGCTAAAGACTATGCTGACCGAAGAACTTGGACTTAATTTGGAAATTCTAGGAAGTCCATTAAAAGGAGCCTTAGTAATGTTTGGAGCTTTTTTACTGGGCGGAATTCTTCCAATTCTTCCCTATTTTGTCGTGAAAGCTGGGATTATTTCTTCTATTGCTGCTATTGGAATAGCTATTGTTATGAGTATTACATCCTCCTTCGTAGTTGGTGCATTAAAAGCGAGGCTGGCAAAGAAGAATTGGATAAAAGGAGGAATAGAAATGGCTGGACTTGGTACTGGTATAGCATTAGTTGGGTATGGGATCGGAGCTGAGGTTGCTAGATTAGGTATAGTAAATATTCCATCCTGAATTCAGTTCAAATTGATAAATCCTGAGCCCTGTTCTAGAGAAAGTAATCGTGCAGATTCAGATTGACTCTGGTATGATAGGAAGTCGAAGTATATTACAGCGAACAATACATGAATAAAGCCAATTCCAATAATTCCTCCAAGGGATCACACCTCTAAACAGTCACTTCGCTCATTTCTGTGATTCTTTTTGTCATTACTTGAGGCCAGAAAGAGCGATAATAGGTGATATAATAAAAGTAGACAAGATAAGTTTTCTTACAATGAAATATCTTGCATCTTATCTCAACATAATTCCCACTCCAAGAATAAATCTTTTAGTAAGAGGAAATTACAAACTAGTCATGGATTATTCCAAGCTATGTAAGGACATCTTTGATTCAGACCCGAAGATCAGATTTGCTGGCGTATGTGATGATTCAGGGGAAATAAAATATGGTGGCCAGAGGGATGGGATAAAAAATATACTTTCTCCTGAAGAGACAAGGAAGTCTAACCTTCAGGCCCTAGCAAGATGGGGGTTACGTAATTCGCTCTCTCCTAAAACGGGCAAAGGGAAGTACGCCATGGCTGAATACGAAAAAATAAAACGTATTACAGTCCCATTGGGAAGTGATCACCTTTTGCTTGTCACGACCGAAACCGATGCAAATCATACCCAAATAATACAAAATATCCTAAAGTTGGTAAATCAATAAAATCTAATTTTTCAATCATGCAAACTGCATACGTTTTAATTAGCTGTGATCCTGAAGATATTAGAGAAATACTTCTGGCCCTCAGTACCATCGCTGGGATTTCGGAGGCAAACATGGTGGAAGGACCTTATGATATTATCGTAAAATTAGAAGCTGACGATTCAGAAAAATTAAAAGAAATCATATCAACCCATTTGAAAAAAATAAATAAGATCAAGCATACTCTTACACTTACTGCAATACAAAATTAATTATATTTTTCTGTGGTCTTATGGATAATCTGGTTTCGTATTAACAGTTAGACAAAAAGGGTATCAACATGAATACTGCGAATTAATGCATCGTTCAGTTAACTCCTTTACGAAATTTTATTAGGACATCTTTTGGCAAGTTTTTCAATTAAATAAACCAATAATATCACTGGAACTTGGAGTTTGTTATATAATTTGAGGAGAGAACTTTATTAGTGAGATTGGTGTATTATATATAGTGAAGTACAGAAGCAGAACAGATATCGCTGCTGCTATTCTAAAATCAGCTATAGAAGAAAACGGTGCGGGAATGACCAGGATAATGTATAATTCCTTCTTGTCATTTAATCAAATAAAAGAATATCTTTCTCTTTTAGTTTCTAGTGAGCTCCTTGAATATCATGAAGGAAACAGAAAATATAAGACTACTATCAAGGGAAAACGCTTCCTAAAACTATACGAGAATGTGGACGAGTTGTTAAAAACCGTTCCGCAAAGTAAATAATCGAGGATCCTGGATCAGGAAGGATATTCAACTTTACGAGTTAGATCGACAGTTTAAAAGGTGGCATATACAAGGAAATGTACCTTCTTACTACAAGTAGATAGTATGAAGGTTGTTCTGCCTCTAGGGAGTTAAAAGTAGTAAGGAAGATTGCAGTCTGATCATGACTCATTTGCAAGAAATCTAATAGTTCACTATCTTCGAGAAAAATTTGAGATTCGTTTATTGCTCTAATTATCCAGCTTCGCTTGTTAATCTTAGCGATATCAATATTTTTGGATAGAATATGTTCTTTTGTCAACTGATATGCATGTAAGTAGACTTCATCTTTAGCCCATTCCTTGCACCTTCTGAACAATAACATTGGAAATTTTTGCTTCATCTGAATGAATAATTTTTGCTTATGCGCAGTATCAAGATTCTGAATTTCATTTATTATATCTGGATTACAGGTTTGTTCATCTTTAATTTGATCTCTGAGTCGTTGCTCAACAGCTGGAACTGTCCTGGATGTCAGACAAATTTCGCATATTTCTGCGCGAAAACCTAAAACTCCATCAAAATTCTCTGTATAATATTCTGTTATGTATTGACTAACAATACTGCCAATGGGTTGATGAAAATACCATGGAGGAAACGGATGTCTGAATAGCGGTTTAGGAAATTTTTGCAGATTCACATATTTCAACATAATAATTTGTCTATATTGTGGGTTATTCGACTCTACGCTTCAGTTTTGTAGTAATGATTTGTGATAATTGCAAGGTCGGCCGACTTTTCCGGCCAGCTGATCGCTTTCCAGTAGGCTACTGGTAGAATCCTCAAGAATGAGCGCGGGGAGTGGGATTTGAACCTTGGGCTATATTTGGGGAGTCTTACACTTATTACTAATTGTTTTTATGCACCAAGCTGTCTACCTTAGAAACCGAGTTCTCTTAATATTTTTAACAGGATTAAACCATCTCTGTATGTAGAAAACCTAAATTGAATTGGTGATGTTCTTTATATTTATGTCTCATTTGAGAATTACTAGGAGGTGCATTCTATGAGTGTACTACAAGAGTATTATATTCGAGTCTACAATATGCACCTATTATGAATCCCCCTCCTGTAAAAATTCTATTATTTTCACTTCTATTCACTACTGCTTTCATGGGATCTATTTCTCCATTGTTTAATATGATAATTTCTATGAATTCAGCATTTGGAGATGGTCTGACACAAGAGCAGATAACTGCTTCACTAGGTAATAGAAAAGCCGACTTACTTATTAAAATGATTCCTACCGTTGTAACTACTGAAACCCTAGAAAAAGGCCAAAAACCTACAATTGAATTTAGATTATTTGATTCAGGTACGAATCAGTCGTTTAGTCATGTTACATATTATGTTATTGTAGAGAAGGATGAAAAGAAGTTACTTTATGATCTGTTCCATGATCATGCTGGAGATCTAAGGATTCAGGTGAACCCTAGCAATACAGGTAATACATCAATTAGTGGAGAAAAGACTCCCCTTTTGGGCGTATGGATTGGAACCTCCGCTAAACCGGTAACAATATCTGGTCCAATCTTTGCCAGTGGTGGATTATATCATTTTATAGTAAGAATAGAGACCGTAGATTCTGACAATGCTTTATTGCCGGATAGTCAAGAACCAATCTATGGTAGCTGGTTGAGTATTGGCAATACAGAAAATCAACAGATAGATATAGGTGGTAAACAAGTACCAATTAAGATAATCTCTTACTACGATAAACTAAAAGACTTTAGGTTTGACGCTAAAAATATGCAAATGAAATTGGATATGCCATTTAATTGGAATCTTAGTAGACTAGAAAATTCTAGCATTTTCGTTCACGAGGAGATCTATGTACCTAAACCAAATGCATTTACCTTGAAAGGTGGATTTACTGGTAGCGTTAATGGAGCCAATATTTCAAAAAATGTTGTACTGGACAACTCAAATCCCTACACCGATGTAATTCATGTGATGCTACCTAAAAATGATTTACTGAATCTAGCAGATCAGCTTGATAAGAATGGACAGACATCGAACGGAACAATGAGTTTTATGGTGCAGCCAGGAGAAGGACCTGCGAATTCGATGGGTTCGATGGGTTCGATGGGTTCCATGTCTGGTTCTAATTCATCGATGGCAATGGGTAACACGTCATGAAGCCCTGGATTGCAGAGAGGAAATTATGGCAGATGTAACTAAATTTTTCACTTCAAGTCCACTTCACGTTTATTTATTGATTTTAGTTTCTACAATATTGGTACTAGTTCAATATAGCATTCTCATTCATCCCCACAATGTTCTTGGCCAGAATCAGGCTCTTTCTGCTAGCAAAGTACAAACTTGGATGGATAATCTCAGCAACATTAAGACTGAATTCACTTACTTACCGGCATCACCAGGTATTGATAAGCCTACTCAATTAAAATTTAATGTAGTGCATTTACAAAATGGAACAAATTTAGGTGATCTTTCTGCAAGAGTTATTGTTTTAACTACAAGCGGTGGACAAGAAAGAT
>DASWDL010000404.1:0-12791 GCA_036395315.1 Nitrososphaeraceae archaeon | reverse complement strand
AGCGACGTAAATTAGTGGGTTGTATTCATAGTTTAAAAGCTTGTGGTTTTCCATCGCAGCTAATATCCTTTCAACCCCTCCAGCAGCGCCTGTTGCGCCAATATCCCTCCTCCCGAAACCTGCAGGCAAGGTATCGTATCTACCTCCTCCAACTAAAGCCGCACTTTTTATGGACGTGTCCGATGCTTCAAACACCAAGCCTGAATAGTAATCCAACCCTCTCACGATTCCAAAATTAAGTTGCACGTTCTTGACATTCCTTGATTTCAGCGAGTCTAAGACATCAAGAGTATGCTTCCAACCTTCAAACTTATCCAAAATATTGCTAACAGGACAATCTTCAGGTTTACCCTTGAAACCTGAGAAATCAATCAACTCCTGTAACTTCTGCAAATCCAACTTTCCTCGGTACTCCTCAGATACTTGTTGTGGAGTCTTTCTGGACAATTTATCCACCGCGCGTAGCATTTCGGATATTGCGGAAACTTCAGTAATACACAAATTTTTTATCAAGTAGCTTTCTATGATTTTTCTATGGCTGATATCGATTACTACATTTAGCCCTAACTTCTCAAGGAAAGTAGCTACAAACTCAATTATTTCGGCATCTGCCTCGTTACTAAAGGATCCAAATATTTCTATATTCCATTGATGAAAATATCTGTATCGCCCAGCTTGTGGTTCATCGTACCTCCATACACCTCCATACGAAGAAAGTTTTGATGGCATCTTCAAATCTCTTCTCTGACATACGAACCGAGTAAGCCCAACCGTAAGATCGAATCTGAGCCCTACTTTGCGCCCTCCCTTATCGATGAAGCTATATGTTTCATTGCTAATGGATGTACCGCTCTTTGCTTCCAATGTAGAAAGCATCTCCAGAGGAGAGGGCTCCATATAAGTGAAATTGAATCTTTGAGCGGCATCGATGAATTTCTGTTTCATTTGCTCAATGTACTTCGACTCCTCCCATAGTATGTCCCTCATGCCGCGAGGAATCTCAATTTTCACAAGTGTGAGGACATAGCATTGTCATTTAGATTTTGCGATTAATTATAATATAAGCAGCAATCAGATTTCGTTTGTGGATGAGGGATTTCGATACCTTGAACACATTACTGATGCCTATGTCGAAGCATATGGTCATTCACTCAGTGAGGCGTTCGATTATGCAGGGAGAGCCCTCGTAAATTTAATGTTCGACATTGGCAGCGTAAGCGGCCAAACCCCCATCACGATACGCACAGAGGGCATCGATGAAATTGAGCTTCTGTACAATTGGTTAGAGAAGGTACTTTTGGCGATCTTAATTGAAGGACATATTATGTCAGAATTTAAAGTCTGCATTTATTTTAAGTCTAAATATGTGTTGGAGGCAAGAGCGATGACTGAATCGCTTGATACGATAAAACACGGATACAGAACAGAAGTAAAGGGAATTACCTATCATGAGATGGAAGTCACCCAATTCAGAGATTTGGTAAAAACCCGGTTTATCGTAGATTTATAGATTTTATGCTGACTGAGGAAACCAGTGATTAACATATGTGGGTCATGTGTCCCCCAGGACTTCATTCTTATTTAAGTAAAGTTATTACACCAGCATCGTACAGTCGTTACAAGATTTAAATATCAAATACAATTCTTAATCAATATTATGGCTTCTCATACTAGTAGTAACCCTGAATTGATCGAGTTGTCTGAGAAAAATTTTGATGAAGTTGTTGGCTCTGACAAGCCTGTATTAGTAGATTTTTGGGCAACATGGTGCGGACCGTGTCAATTCATGTTACCTATTTTTGATAAATTATCTAAGAAATATGGCGGCAAAGTTACGTTTGGCAGACTAAATGTGGATGATAACCAGGGTATTGCTATGAGATTCGATGTTTATGCGATACCTACATTTATTGTTTACATGAATGGCAAGGTTGTTGATAAAGCTGTGGGTGCAGTAGGTGAAAAAGGACTTGAAGGGTTATTGGATAAGTATCAATAATTTCCCTAGGTCCATTTTACTATTATTCAAATATAACCGAATGACGGGTCAACTTCACGTTTCTTAGACAAAATAAACTGAACAACTTCCTGTTCTTCAGGACTAAGACGGTTCAAAAAAGTTTCAACCAATAATTTTGCTTCTCTACTTGACAGATCCGTATAAAAAATGTCACCCTCATCGATATTTCTGCCGATAACTGGCTCTTTCATGGAAACTGCAACTTGCATACCTAACGACGCATCTGAAATATTTTTTCCAGCTTCTTGAATCTGATGAACTATTCCAATTCTCTTCCCATGTTCATTCATTACTGGAATTTTTTGTCTAAGCCTTCCTGTCAAAATCTCTGCACCGAATACAGCAGGGGCATTCCTTCGAAAAACATATCCCTTCAAGAATTGGAACTTGCAGATTGGAGAGATTTCATTGAATAATATTGAATCAGCGTGCTCTCTTTGGTAAGTCGCCCATTCATTATAACTACGTACTAGGTTGTAAATGATTTTTTCATTAAATATTTTTACATCTCTCTCAATGCTCTCTCTCTCGGCATCTTCCAATACCTTGACATTGAAACCTAAAATTACGCCAATGTATCTGTCCTTATCCTTCACTGCAGAAGCGGCCAAAACGTCTCTTCGTGTAATATGTCCTATGTCAGCTGATTGAATCGGAATTTTCTCTTTTTTTACAAGCTCTACCACTGCTTCTAGCGATCCAATGGTATCACACCTGAGGATTATTCCATTGGAATCTGTCATTATTATTGCTGTCTTGATTTCAGATTCAACTAAAGATTTGAGGTAGCTTTCATTCTCTGGATTTCTTACAACATATAGAGGGCTTCCAGCAAGTACACCCTCTAAATCTGAAGATGTAATCTTAAGTCCCGCCGCTGAAATGACATGATCTACTGGTCTAAACCTGTCCCTTGGATCACGCATCTCATCAAGTGCCTTAGGCAAGAGAAGAGCTTTAATTCTGGTAATTATCGCGTTATCACGCTTGGCAAGAACTACCCTATCCCCTTGCCTTAGAGCCCCGTCAAGTAGTATTATATTTGCAGATGGCCCCAAACCAATTTCTTCTTTAACCTCCAACACAATACCTCTTGTTTCGTCATCGTGTCGTTCCAACCTCTTAGTCATGAATTGTTGAGCCAGTCCAACAAGAACTGCCAACAACTCAGGTATGCCAATATTTTTTGTCGCACTGACAGGTACTATTGCCACTTCCTTAGTGAAGTCTTTTACTCGCCAGTACGCTTCAGAATTGTAACCTAATCTAGATAGAGAACCAACTACATCGTAAATTTTTTCGTCTAATGTTGCTTGAATGCTTGAAGCTTGCAATTGTATTTGGTCTTTGACAAAAATAGAATTATTATTACTCCAACCAGGAATTTGGTCTATTTTGTTTAAGGCCAGGACAAAGGGGACCTTTCGGCTTTCTAGTATTCTAATACTCTCTTCGGTTTGAGCTTCAAATCCTTTATTTACATCCACAACAACTATTGCAATGTCCGCCGCAGATCCTCCGCGCATTCGAAGATTCGCAAAGACTTCATGACCTGGAGTATCAATAACTAATAGACCTGGAATTTGGAACTGTGATTTTTCAAGTCGAAAGAAAAGCGGACCTGTCATGTTCTTAATTATTTCTAACGGAAAATAACTTGCACCAATATGCTGGGTAATTCCACCTACTTCCCGAGATTGAACCGCAGTTCCTCGAATTTGATCAAGAAGAGAAGTTTTTCCAGAGTCTACATGACCCAATACCACAACAACTGGTTGTCTAAGCTCCACCTAACCAAAAATGACTTTTGACTCTTTTATGAAGCTTTCAACTGAATCTGATGCATGTATTATATTTTCTGTTATTCCAAAACCATAATCCCCACGTATAGTACCCGGAATCGCTTTTGAAGAATTTGTGCTTCCTATCATAAGCCTTACCACTTCTACCGCATTATCCCCTGCTAGTATAATTGCGACAATCATCCCGGATGATATAAACGACACCAGCTCATTAAAAAAAGGCTTGCTTACATGGGTACAATAAAATTCTTCAGCCTGTTGCTTCGTGAATCGAAGTGATCTGATTTTTTTTATTTCAAAACCCTTATCTTCTAATCTAGAGATAATTTTTCCAGTCAAGCGCCTACCGATTCCATCTGGCTTTATAACAATAAGGGTTTGTTCAATGGTTCCCATATTCCGGTTTTCCGATTTCTATCCGTTCATTTTTTTACTCTGACTCCGCCCTTCACGTATTTACCTGTCCACTTTAACTTTCTAGGATCACGTTTCAAATTCCGGAGATTCTTTTTACACTTGTTTGAGCAAGTCCATTGGATCGCGCCATCATTTTTAACTAGCATTATCCCGCGACCCGCAGGTATGTGATTCCCACAAAAGAAACAATTACGAACTGAACCACTAGTTTTACCCATCAGTCTAACCTTTTCGTAGGATTATTTAATTTTACGTGCCTCTCTTTCTGTCTCTCTGAGCATCAGGACATCGTTCATTCTAATCGAACCTTTTACATTTCTAGTTAATATGCGACCTTTGTCCTTCCCTTCTAAAACTTTGACCCTTACCTGAATCACTTCTCCTGCAATACCTGTTCTGCCCACTATCTGGATAACTTCAGCAGGTGTAACCTTGTCTTCAACAGCCTTACTCATTGTTATTCCATTACTCCTTCTTGTTCTTCACATTGGTAATAGAATTTATGACCTGATCAACGATATGTTGAGCTTCTCCAGAATCAATAATAGTAGCAGCTGCTGAACCCACGTCTATTCCTAAAGATTCACCCAACTGCTGTTTACTAGGTACGAAAATATAGGCTGCGTTCCTCTCTTCACAAAGAATCGGAAGATGTGCCACGACTTCAGGCGGTTGCACATCTTCAGCAATGACAACCAGCTTGCTCACTCCTCTCTCGATAGCTTTAGTAGTTTCATTCGTTCCCTTTCTTACCTTACCACTTTGTCTAGCGATCCTTACCGCCTCGTATACCTCATTGACCAGATCTTTTGGAGTCTCAAATTTCACATAATATTCTTTACTCATCTACATTTCATCACCCATTGGGATCATCTTATCGTTTAAGATGTAGAAAATAGGAGTATTAAAAACGTTGTCAATGTGATATTTTCAATTCTCCTTCAACATTTGGTTAATTAGTCCACTATACTCTTTGACCTTCGATTTAATCAAATCCTTGTCGGTCGATTCAGCATATATTCTAATCATTGGTTCAGTGCCGCTTGGTCGTATCATAATCCATGTTTCGTCGTCAATCCAGATCTTAATTCCGTCAAGAGTTTCAATTTTAATCGGATTTCCATGATTCATGCATTTTTGAATAATCTCCTTCAATAGTGCTGAATTAGAACACCGAAATTTTATTTTGTGTTGATAAACTAAAGGGAGTGTAGAAAACATGGATGAAAGAGAGCTTTTACTGGAGGCTAGCATCTCCAGCATCAAAGCTGTAGTCATTGCTCCATCTCTAACTGCATTGAACGGTCCATACATGAATCCCCCATTTTCTTCCAGACCAATCAAAGCCCTCCTCCTGACCATCTCCCTTGATACCTCGACACTACCTACTTTTGTGTACCTAACCCTGGAACCGAGGTCCATTGCAATCCTTGCAAGTATACTTGTAGTATTAACTGGACAGACTATCTCAGCTTTTGGGTGTCTTTTGGAAAGAAGGTATTGAACTAATAAGGTCCCTGTTCGATCCCCCCAAAGAACCGTACCTAGATTGTCACAAAATATACTTCTATCACCATCTCCATCGTAGGCAACACCGAAGTCGGCACCTGATTCCCTTACAATTGAACTCATTTGGACAAGATTTTCCGCTGTAGGTTCCGAACCTCTACCAGGAAAAGTACCGTCTACCATCCCATTTACAGGTATTACTTTACATCCTAGTTTCTCGCACAATATCGGCGCAACTAATGCTTGAACACCATTTCCGAAGTCCATCACAATTTTAAATTTGCGTGCCCTGATCTTATCAATATCAACTATCCCAAGAATGTCGTTAATATATGCCCAAGAGACCTCTAGAGAATGTGTCAGTCCACACTTCTGTGATTTTATGAAATCCCTTTCCCAGTAAATTCTTTCAACCTTGAATTCATCTTTTCGCGAAATTTCTACGCCATCAGATGCTATCGGTTTTAAACCATTATATTCTGGAGGGTTGTGAGATGCAGTTATCATAATACCGCCTGCGTAGTCGCCTTTCTTAACTGAGTATTGCAAACAAGGCGTAGGGATGAGGCCAGCATCCGAAACTTCACATCCGTCAGAATTTAGAGTGGCTTGGACAACTCGGGACAATATAGGACTCGATATCCTTCCATCGCAACCTACTGCAATGTGACCTTGTTTATAATGAGTTCCAAGTGAATGGACCAAATCGAGTATAAGATTTATTGTAAGTGAATGACCGAAAGTTCCCCTAACTCCATTTGTTCCGAATAATCTTAATTTTTTCATATAAAACGATCATTAATTAAATTTAAGAATAGATAAATTTGGCTATTTGGTATAGCTAAAAGGAAAAACAATCGCGGGGGTTGCCAAGCCCGGTCAACGGCGCAGGTCTCGTTTTGTTTGTGATCGAATAATCGAGTGCGATGCTTAGAATGGGCTCATGCTAGGGCTCATACATCCCTGTTCCTAAGGGATTCGTGGGTTCAAATCCCACCCCCCGCATCATCTATTTCACAACACAGGATGACCTGCCAGAAAAGTAATATTTCCCAAGAGGTGGATCGTTCCCCCAGAGCGCTTGAATAATTAATAACTTATAGATGGCATCCTTTTTTGTGGTTTTCATCATGAAAGTGTTTTTCACAAAAATCGGTTTCACATTCATAACAATGCCAGCTTGATAATGTGTAGCAGATAATACATCTCCGTGTGGGATTATTATAATCAAAATCCTTCCTCTGCCGGCCTGACTTAAATGGTCTTTCTACTGTCCTCATATAGGCTTCATCTATTCTGACATTGAAAGGATCTAAAGGTTCTATGCCGCAATAATTAATACACTTTCTGGTGTTGCCTTGACCATTAGAAGTCCATACCGTAGTCAACTTATATAAGTCTTGGCCGAACGAGTATTCAGAAGGATTTATTTTTAAGATTTATGACAGGATCTTACTATGAATAAGGATCAAAGAACAATTGTTGAAGTAACAGTCATCGGCAAAGATAGGAAAGGAGTGGTTGCTGACATCACTAATTTTATCTTCCGCAACAATGGTAACATCGAGCAAATTAATCAAAATGTTGTGAAGGGACTGTTTGGTATGCAACTGGAGGCATCATTCAAAAAGGTAAAGAAAGAAGATCTTTATTCGGGTCTCAAGGCTTTGGCAGATAAATTGAGTATGGAAGTAAAGGTTCATTTTGAAGAGCCAAATCGTCCTAGGAATGTAGCCATATTTGTAACTAAGGAACATCATTGCGTAGTTAAATTACTAAAGGCGAGAGAAAATGAAGAGATAAAGGCAAATATCGTTGTTTTGATTGGCAGCGAAAAGACATTAGAATATACTGCAAAAGAATTCGATGTACCTTTCTATTGTGTTAGCCAATCGGACCAAAATATGGCAGAATTAGAGATTTTGAAAGTAATTGAACAGTATAACGTTGATCTCATAGTATTAGCTCGATATATGAAAGTGCTCACGCCAAACTTTGTGTGGCGATACCGAAACAGGATTATTAATATTCATCCTTCTCTTTTACCAGCATTTCCAGGCGCCTACGCCTATGTTCAAGCATATGAACGGGGTGCAAGGATAGTAGGCTGTACTGCACACTTTGTCACTGAGGATCTAGATCAAGGCCCTATCATATGTCAGGACTCATTTCACGTACTTGCCGGTGATACAGTTGAAACTATCAGAAGAAGGGGGCAAAAATTAGAGGCTAATACACTACTGCACGCAGTAAAGTTATATTTAGATGGCAAGCTCGAGGTTGATTGGGGACGTGTTTACATAAAACCCTAGTGGACAGTTATGGTTATCGTCGACATGCCGGGAAGCATAATATTAATGATAGTTTATAACTCAACGTCTTTAACCATTTCAATTGAAGATGATAGTCAACGAGATGAGCGATCACGAAATACGATCATTCAAAAATAAAGTCCAACAAGTCCTCGTCCCAGTCGGTTCCTTAGAACAACATGGCGAACATTTACCCGTATCTACGGACTCCATTATCGTAGAACGCCTTGCACATGTTGTGTCAAAAAGGATCCCATCTCTAGTTCTTCCAACAATCACTTACGGGGTATCATTTGAACATAAACCATTGTTCAACATTTCGTTGACCAATTCTACTTTGTCAAGTGTATTAAACGAAATATGTGTCTCCTTATGTGAAAATGGATTTACCCGAATAGTTATTATAAATGGTCACCACGGCAATATGGGTTTGTTACAATATATTTCACAGAATGTTGAGAGGACAACATCTGACGTATGTAGTATTCATACAATCAACTATTGGCAACTACTCGACAGAGAATTTGATCATGCTGGCTTTGTAGAGACCTCACTTATGCTCGCAATAAACCCTGATATAGTAAATATGGGTAAGGCAAGAAGAGGAACAGAAGATCATATGTTATTTCGGGCAGTAACATCGTCTATTCTGAATAGACCTCATTCATTTGTGAAAATTACTGAGAATGGGGTACTGGGAAATCCTTTAGAGGCTTCACCAAGGGCTGGTAAGAAACTTTTAAAACAAGTAACGGAAGGTGTCGTTAATGCGATACACCAATTTAATGAATTTTCCAACAAATAAATTATTCTTAAGAAGTCGCGACCTTTCATCTAAAATGCGAGAATATTTTAGCGCCTTGTGATTGTGGTAGTTGCATGACAAAATTGAAAATCATCGTAACGCGCAACTAGTCTCTGGCAATAATGCATAGCCCAATGAATTAACTTTAATATAGACCTTCATAAAGCATTAACTGTGGTAGAGTGGTAATTGTCCGTCGACATGGCTGTAAAGGTTCTTGACGAAAGTCTTGGAAAGATCGTTTTGATTAAGTTGAAAGGTGGGAAAGTAATTAGGGGAAATCTTCATGGATTTGATCAGCATATGAATTTGTTATTGGAGCATTCAGTAGAACTTCTCGAGGAAACTAAGTCTAACGAATTGGGTACCATAGTTGTGAGAGGAGATAACGTAGTAATTATCTCGCCTCCTCCGGTGTAATAGCTCTGCTTATTTTAATGGTGAAAAAAAATGACTAAGGGAACGACTTCCATGGGAAAATTTACTCGCAAAAAAACTCACATAAGGTGTAGAAGATGCGGACACAATTCATTACACAAGCGAAATAAGAAATGTGCAAAGTGCGGATTTCCGGACCCGCGGCTTAGAAAATATAGCTGGGTTAAGCGACAAGTAATTTAATTATTATTGTTCCACTCAGCGTCGATATTTCGAATTGTTTATGGCAGCGAACGATATTTAAAAGCGTTTTACGAAGATTGTACAGTTATGGATTTTATACTAGTTACAGGGTCAGCGGTAGCAGGTGGAGTAACCTCAGCCATAGTAAATGGACTATTATTAGGCAGCAGATTTCGAAGATCACAGAAAAAATTCAAGTCACTAGATTCGCTTTCTGAATTGGAAATGGGAGAACTAGAATCTCTAAAAATTGAAAAAAGCATTCTAGAAGAGTCTATATCGAAAATTTACCATGCGTACAGTACTAACATGATATCTAAATTAGAATACGATCGACTTCAGGCTAGATATACTGAAGAGATCCGAACCTGTAATGAACGGCTGACTAATCTTCAATCTACACTTGACCTTGCCGAGTTACGTGATTTAAGGAAAGATTTACTTTTGCTGATAGAGAATAAAATAAAGTTAATAGATGACAAGTTGAACAAATTCTCATCCAGTTCTTCAGTACGACCGTCAAAAGAAGCATTGGCGCCTGAATATCTAAGAACTAAACCACATGGATTTGGCGAGCAAATTAAACGAACGGCCGCCTTAGAACATTCAAGAATTGAGAACGTGCATAAGGAAGTATTAGAGGCAGTAGCCGATCTAGATAAACCATCAGAAATTTTTCCTACTCATAACCTTGATCCAAAAGGAACCGAGACCTTGGAAAATAAAAAAGAGGAAATAAGGTCCATCCAGGATAAGACAAAAAAGGACGCACTTAATAATTTAATCTGAAATCTAGAACCTTTACTACCGATGATTAAATGTACACCATGACTAATCAATATGAAAAATTGGTAACGGTGATGAAGGGAAATTCTTTCTATTTACCTATCTTGAACATTTTTGTTCCACAGACCGAACAAATTCCCTGAGTTGCTGGTTTTCCATTTTTCATTACGACCTTTTTTTCATCGTTCATTAATCTTTTTGCCTTGCATTTCACACAATATCCTTCCATAGCAATTCAACTATCCACACCGCATAAAAAATGTTGTGTGTAAAATGGTTGTCACGTTGTGGAAAGAATGCTTACCCTTCGGCATATTGCTCAATTGGCTGACCAAAAACAGGTTAGACACGTTGTGGAAAACATGAATTTTGAGAAAACCACCATTATTCTAATGGGTGAGATCTAGAGATTATGTCCGATCCTGGTAAAACAAAGGAACAAATCAGAGAGAATCTATAACTACTTTCTATTATAAATCAAGCCTGATAGAATTGGTATCGGTAGCGGAAATATTAGATGCAATTTGTGATGATAAATCATTAAAATTGTTTAACGCTATCGCCACAAAAGGTGGAAATAGTGGAGATCTTTCAGTTCAACTCAAACTCTCCCGTAAGGAGTATTACTCAAGGATGTCTAGGCTTATGAAGACTGGGATGGTTAAGCGTAAAAATGGGAAACATTATCTTACTGCCTTCGGAAAAGTAGTCTACGATGCACAAGCAACAATTAAAAAGGCAGTTGAAAGTTATTGGAAACTTAAAGCGATAGACTCTATTGACTTATCTGACGATATTACTATGAATGAACGCAACAAATTGATCGATACTCTATTAGATGATTTGGAGATAAAGGAAATACTGTCTAAACACGCCACGTAATAATATTGGGCCTAGGCTGGGCTATTAGTGTGCTTTGATGGACATTTTGATTCACCAATCAATCAAGATATTCCATATCATATTTTTATATCATAATCTGCCAGTTTTCAGTTAATAACATACAATAACAAATCTTAATTATATTGCTATGTGCAAAAAATATCAAATATGACATAACCTGATTATTTTAAATTCTAATATCTTTTATACTTCCCCAAAATATTCCTGAATGATGTACTGTACTGGCGGAACTAGATTAATAATTATGGTTGGGTTGTTTGCAGGGATGGCAACTTTGACATTGGCGGGGTCAATGAATAGCGCATATGCACCTGGCGTATACAAACCAGGCGATCCTGCAGAAAGATATTCTTGCTTTGCTACCGATGCAGATGGTGGGTACAATGCTTCGCTGCCAGCTTATGTTGATAAAGATGGAAATCTAGTTCCGTGTACCATAGATCACGGCGATAATGCCTGGATGCTTACGTCAGCTGCTTTGGTACTTATGATGACTCCAGCCGGGCTGGCTGTCTTCTATGGGGGCTTAACCCGACAGAAAAATGCAGTGAATACTCTTCATATGGTATTCATTACTACAGGAGTTGTTGCAATTCAATATGTCCTGTGGGGTTATAGTCTGGCATTTGGACCTGATGCGGGTGGCTATGGCTTTATAGGAAATCTAAATTGGGCAGGCTTGAATAATGTACTACATGATGTGCCATCTAACGCATATGGAGGTATAGATGGATTTACAATTCCACACATTACTTACTCCATGTTCCAGATGATGTTCGCCATTATAACACCAGCTCTAATTGTAGCTGCTCTCGCGGAGAGGATGAAATTCAGTGCGTTCATTATTTTTATTATTCTATGGGCCACATTTGTTTATGACTTTGCTGCACACTGGACTTGGGAAATTACCGCCAAAGACAATTACGGCTTGAATCCAGGATATTGCAACTTCGGTTGGACTGGCTGCTTTGGGTCCCTTGACTTTGCAGGGGGGACTGTGATTCACATTACTTCAGGATTCTCGGGTCTAATCATAGCCTTAATGCTGGGCCGCAGAATAGGTTATGGGAAGGTTCCAATGGAACCTCATAACATATCACTTGTGGTTCTTGGGGCTGCATTACTGTGGACTGGCTGGTTTGGCTTTAATGCTGGATCTGCGGCCGCGGCGGCGACTAACGCAACGAGCGCTTTTGCTGCAACTCAAATAGCGACAGGAATGGCAGCCGTTACCTGGGCTGTAATCTCATGGGCTCACACTGGTAGACCGTCAACGGTAGGTGCGGCTTCTGGCGCTGTAGCTGGCCTAGTAGCGATTACTCCAGCTTCTGGTTTTGTGTCACCTATGTCTGCAATTGTAATTGGAATAGTAGCCTCTGTTGCTTGCTATGCCGCAGTGATGTTCAAAAATAGAAGGAAATGGGACGACGCTTTGGATACGTGGGGAGTCCATGGCATAGGAGGACTTGCTGGAGCGCTGTGCACAGGATTATTCGCTGAACAAAGATTTACACCTTGGGGGCACAACGGCCTAGTATTTGGAAATCCATATGCACTCCTTCAGAATGCGGTCGGCGCCTTTGCAGCGATGGCTTGGGCTGTAGGGATTACCGCCT
>DASWDL010000403.1:0-4362 GCA_036395315.1 Nitrososphaeraceae archaeon | reverse complement strand
CTCCTAATAATAATTTGCAGCAGCTTAAAGCATATCAAAACTGGGTTGCAACGAATTGGAGCGGTATTTGTGATGAGCTTACAAAAATATCAAAATCGACATTGATTATAACGGGAACTGATGATATTAATGTGCCCACACCAAATTCACTAATTATTGCAGGAAAAATCCCGGGAGCTTGGCTTATACAGATAAAAGATGCCGGTCATCAATTAATGTTGCAATATCCAGACAAATTCAATAGGATATTACAAACATTTCTTTCGACTACATCTTAGTTAGCTGGTCCAATTATCACGATCTATTCTCGGATTGGGATTTGAACCCTCTTGTTTCACTTGGGGGTTCATACGTCCGGAAGTTAATATACTTTCACAGCGACCCCAAATGAGAGTAACCTAAATTGATAATTCTCCTTCTTTAACTTTAAATGTTTTGTCAATGAACTTGTATTTGATCCCAAAGTGGAGGCAACAGCAGCTATCGATTCTTTCTTGATATTAAGGAATGCATTCTTAGATTTGAATGGTAATCCCAAGCCATTTGATTTAAGGGTAAAAAGAAATACACAGAATGATCCTCTTGATAGATTAATTGTAACCATCCTTTTGAAAGGATTGAATGACTCTATTTGCATTAAGTCAAGCGGTCCTCTTATTAGTCCTGACCTAGTTATATACAGACGTCAAGATTGTGAAAATATTCTGAAAGAAAAATTGAGGTCTGATCCCTCCCAGATTGTAACCGTTGAAATTAAGAAACCTCAACGATCAAGTATTAATCCGTCAACGCCTGTTGCAAGAATTTCTGAGCTAAACTATATCACAACACCCCCTTGTGGAACTACGAGAATTTATGAGGCGGTTAGTAAAATTTTAGATGTAATAGGATTCTATCTCTTTGTATGCCAGGAATTAACACAGAACCTTAAGTACATTCCAAGCGCTTTGACTTTATGTGATGACAATGGAATGAATGAAGATTTTGATCTTCATTTGAAAATTACAGGTCAACGCCAGAAGGAGATAGGCCATGGTAGAAACCGTTCGACGCTGATTTTTTCTAATCCAGTGGGCTCGGGTCAATTTGACAGGGCTTGTACTCTCATAACCAGATGCGATATGACAGGAAGCCTACGTATAAAATGGGTAACAAAAGAGCATGCTTGGTTTGTAATGAATTTAGTCGATAAAAATATGGAATTTATTTTTATTCTTCAGATTAAAGTGTTGGAAATCTCGATAGTGAAAGGGGTGATCATGACAATATGAACAAGCAATTCTGTATGTATGATGCATTGCATAAGTTTCACAAATTGCAAAAGCAGGAAGAAGATAGCCAATTTTCTATTCATATGGATTAGACGAAAAGTGTGGGATTTCTCTCTTCGGTGGCTCTCCAAAGATGGAAAGCTATTATTAGCTGCAAGAATCCTACGAACATTCGCATACGGATTTTTAAGTGTTATTATAGCAATATATCTCCGAATTCTCGGATTTAATGATATTCAGGTAGGAATTCTTTTAGGATGCACACTCATAAATAGTGTAATCTTCACTCTCTTTGCGAGCTTTTATGCAGATAGAATGGGCAGAAGAAAAATCCTAACTATTTATGCCTTATTGATGTCACTTTCTGGCTTAATATTCACAATATCAGATAATTATTTACTCTTGATATTGGCAGCATTTATTGGTACAATAAACGTCACGGGATCAGAAACAGGAGCCTTTCTTTCTCTAGAGCAAGCAATATTGCCACAAACAATAAAAGATACTAAGAAGAGAAACACAATCTTTGCTCTATATAATTTAGTAGGAATGTTTGCCATGTCCGCCGGGATCCTACTCACTGGCTTCCCAGCCATCTTGCAACAAGGACAATATGACTTTAACAAAGCTGAATCAATTAGACCTCTATTTGCAATTTATGGTATTATTGGAATTATTGTTATGATCATTTACTTGACGCTATCAAGAGACATAGAAGTTAGGCAGAAAGGTATACAACAATCAATCTTCAAGACACTGTCACCGCAATCAAGGAAGATTGTTGGTAAACTCTGCGCTCTTTTTTCAATTGATTCATTTGCAGGAGGCTTTGTAATTCAGAGTGTCGTAGCATTATGGTTTTTTACCAGGTTCAATGCGGATTTGTTAGACCTATCCTACATTTTTTCAGTTGCAGGAATTCTTACAGGACTTTCATACATAGGAGCTGCGAAGATTGCAGATAGAATAGGCCTAATAAACACTATGGTTTTCACTCACATTCCATCTAACCTGTTGCTTATTTTAGTTGGATTTGCGCCTAACTTAGAACTAGCCATTGCTTTTTACTTGGTCAGGATGACGTTATCTCAGATGGATGTTCCTACGAGACAATCATACATCGTTTCCGTAGTATCAGAAGAGGAAAGAACCGCGGCTGCAGGACTAACAAATATTTCTAGAAATGTTGCGCAAGCTGTTTCTCCGTCTTTAACCGGTTATATCCTACAATCCTTTTTATCACTGGCTTCACCGTTTGTTTTTGGTGGTGCGCTAAAAATTATTTATGACTTGGTTTTATATTTCAATTTCAGAAATTTAAAACCAGAGCATGAACAGTGAAAAACTTATTAACTATTGTATTTGTCCTACTCTATAACTCTTTACTGTGGAAAATATCAAAGGCCTCTTTAGCATCAAGTATGAATGATCCTGTTTTCATGAACAACCAAGAACAGTAGTAGTCCTTGAGCCGCTCCATGAAAAGACCCACATTCATACTTGACTTCAAGTTCTACGTTTTAAACTGGCCTTCAATATTCGTATGTTTTAGATAAGCATTCAGTCTTGAATACTTGTTTTATTAATTGTCATCCTTGGTCTTTAATCTTTAAACACCCTCTCGGGTCGAATCGTATAGAGAAATTAGCTAAATGAGCCGATTATGGTTCCAGCCATATTTTTCTTAGCCTAGATACCTCGTTAGAAATGATAGCGTCTTCTCCCACGCATCCTGAGTCTCTTTCGGAGCGTAGTTGGCGCCTGATGGATTAGCAAAAGCGTGTCCAACACCTCTGTAAATATATATTTCATTTGGAACTCCCAGTTCACTCAAAGTGGATTTGAATTCATTCACCTTCTCTACAGGAATACCTCTATCTTGGTCCCCAAACACTCCAAGGACAGGCCATTTTATCTTTGACAAGTTTGAATTATCAGTAATTAAGGGCGACCCATAGTACACTAAGGTGGCAGCCAATGGATGGTCCTCACTATTTAACGCCAACTGCAGTGATTGTCCTCCACCAAAACACCAACCCATCGATGCAATTTTGGAGGGGTCAACATTGGGTAATGAACTAACATACTTTGCTGCTGACTGCAGGTTATTTATTGCGATTTCCGGATTACTCCTTACTGCCTGTGTCAGTCTTCTTGAATCGTTTTGTTCGGTTGCAACTTCACCTTTGAATAAATCCACTGCTAGTACAACGTACCCATGTTTCGCTAACAGGTTCGCCATATTCTTAATGTGATCGTTTAACCCTTTATTCTCATGAATCATTATGACTGCAGGAAGTTTACTTCTATTGGCGGCCTGGTCTTCTTGTGATGAGGCTGGGTAGACCAAATATCCTCTGGCACCGTCAAAGTAATTTACCGTGTTATTTCGTAATTCGACATGAGAAGCATTGCCAGCGAGATTACTCAAAGCAGTAACATTTCTAATAGAGCCATTGGAATTAGTTGGTTGCTGCCCTTGAATCAAATCTATATAGGCAGGAAGCACGATCATGGAACCGAGAATTAGAAAAATACCCAGTGACAAACCATTTTTACTCATGTTTATGTTCGATGAGAGGAAGATTATTTATCCTATACGGAACAAAGTTACCAATACCATGAGACTTTAAATATGGGATGGGAGATGGTACCTAAGCGCTGAAGGTAGAGCCGATAATTTTATAGTGTCTTCAACATATCGGATAGTCCAGTAAGTAGTGTAATAATCGATTCGCTGATGCTTGCTATATCGGTCCTTTACTTTATGGCAACTATTAGAATACAACCTAGGGATCCTGAGGAAGAATTGACTAATTATTTAGCAGAATTTATCAACCACTTTTTCCTCATTATTCATAAACCAGCCATCAATGTGTCTTGAGCTAGCATTGCTTATCTGCAAGTCTAGTATAGTTATCCCATTCTCTCCTGTAATACATAAGGCAGGTACTCCATTTTGGTCAGTCTTTGAATCACATGGTACCATCTAGAACCTTCATCATGGGTTCCTGTGCCATAAATTCCATAGAGAATATCAGAAACAATTTCCTTTTGGTAATTGTGATTATGGGCTTGGAGAACTGCACTT
>DASWDL010000402.1:0-5612 GCA_036395315.1 Nitrososphaeraceae archaeon | reverse complement strand
CCAAAACAGAAACTTGGGGATTGCTCAGTCCAAACTGCTGTTCTAGTTTTAAGGTAAGGTCCTTTATCCCACTCCCTTTCCTACCAATTGCGAGGCCTGGACGGGTTACAAAAAGTGTTATCTTAGTACCAATTGGTGTCTTCTGAATTTCAGATCCACCATAACCTGCATCCCTCAGCGTGGCATTAAGATATTCATCAAGCTCCATCATCCTGTAATTATTTTTCATCACGTTTTTTATTGCGCTCATCTTAAATCACTAACCTCGTTTCTCAATTCTACCACACAATTATTCTAAGGTGAGTCCTTCCTGAGCCACAACTTCTATATGAACCAATGTATCAATCTTAGGACTTGACCGGCCCATTGCTCTAGGAGTAAATCGTTCGAGTTTCGTTCCCTTATGTACTACGCAGGAAATGATAATTAGCCTGTCGAGATCCATCCCTTTATATTCAGCATTAGATTCCAAATTATCCAAAAGTTTTAGAAACTCATTACAAGTCTTTCTAGGAAACCTGCCAGAAAAAAACCCGTCTTTGATGTTTGAGCGATGCGCAACTTCATTGTTATACCTTCTATATGGGACAGCTATCTTTCGTTCAATTACGTCTTCAAGAAAATTTCTGGCCTTTTCTACAGTAAGTCCCTTCACAGCGGCAGCAGTTTCCCTAGCGTGTTTATGAGAAATATCGGTCTCCCTGATAGACGCACGGACATGCTTAGCTTTGTCAAAATTCTGAAAGGAGTATGAATAAGTTGGCATGTCAGCTCACTTCAACGGGACATAAAGACTGGAACGCGAAGCACCTACTCCAGGAGCTCCGTGTTGAACCCTTTTATTCGTTATAGAATATTCTCCCAAATAATGACCTATCATTTCTGGCCGTATATGTACCGGCGAAAAATCTTTACCGTTATGAACAGTAATTGTTAAATCAATCATATCAGGAAGTATTATCATATCTCTAACGTGAGTTTTTATAGGGCTCGCAAGTTTTCCCTCACGAGCTAATTTCATGTCTTCCCGCAATTTTCTCTTCTCATCGTTCATATATTTGGCGACTCTCTTGTCAAGCGATCTCCTTTGACGAGCGTTCATTAACGGTAGAAGCGACTCTATGGACATGCTTTTCATTTGCTCAACAGAGTAGCCCCTGAATTTGAACTCTCTTACCAAGTATCTTCCTCACGCTTTCGTACTACTTTTAAGTTTACCGCCCCCAGATCTCTCCCGCTAATCCCAACTACCATCATTTTATCAAACTATTCCTAAACTCGTTGCGAGATCACGAGCAGCTTCAGGCTTCTTAAACCTAATTATTGCCTTTTTCCCATGAAGTCCACGACAAACATAAATTCGATCTGCATCGGTTTCATACAATGTTTTCATTGCTTCTCGTATCTCAGTCTTCTTCGCATGCTCGTCCACTATGAAAGTCAACTTATTTTCTCTCTCTATCATGTTGAAAGTCTTTTCAGTGACGTAAGGGTGCTTTATAATATTTAGAAAGTCAAAATTAGAGGAATTTGAATTTTTAGCCATTGGGTTCGGATACCTCCATTATTTTATGATACCTACATTTTACCTTATTGAATGATTCAATTGCATTTTTCGAATAAATTGTCAACCGAATGGGATTGGCGCCGGGTGCAAGGTCTAAGATACTCAGCTCGTTTATTGTTTTTACATCCACACCGGACAAAGAATTTCGTAGCCTACTGACTGGAGAATTATTAGCTACTACTATAATCGCACTTAAAGCAGTGCGTCTGCTCCGTCCACGCATTCTACTCTTGCCTGATGGTATACGCCTTATTGTCCTTGCTCTGGTTAGATCTGGTCCCAAATTTAGGGACAGGAGTGCTTTTTCCAAATCTGAAGTCTTTTGAATATTTTCAATTTCATTTGAAATCACAAGGGGAAAATGTAAAAGATTAGGGACTTTATGACCTCTTATCTCTATCAGACTCTTATTCGCGGTCGCCGCAACTGCAGAACAAAACCCTAGAGCCTTCTCCTTCTTATTCACCTTCTTAACCACGGTCTTCCAAGAAACGGGCGGGTGGGCAACTCTTCCGTGTCGAACCCCTGCAACCCCCGCCGCTTGTCCTGCCCTTGGAAATCCTTCTCCACGAGCACGAGCTATCCTAGCCATACCTAGGCCCGTATTGCGAGATTCTGCACTGACGACCTCTCCAGCTGCAGGATATCTACCTTGATGCTGGTACCTACGTGAAGAAAGGTTTGCATAGACCTTTCTAATTATGTCAAGCCTAATAGGAGTGTCAAAAATGAGTGGTAACTCTAGATTACCAATATCGGCTCCCTTAAGATCTAGAACCCTTGTCATCATTTCCTTAAAATAACCTCGATAATTTTTGGTTCAATTATCTTCTTATGTTGTTTTCTAATCGGCATCCTCATTTTTATAAGTCTCTTCGGAACACCCGGTACCGATCCTCTCACAATTATGTAATCTCCCTTAAAACGACCAAAGTGATCAAATCCTCCTGTGGAATTAACTGATCCATCTTTTTGATCACTAGAAATTAAAAGTACCCTCTTATTATACTCAGTTCGCTGGTGAAAACCGTGTTGTCCTTGCCTTGGCACGGTATACATAACGACTGCCGGTGAAATTGGACCAAGGGTCCCTACAGCTCTCACACTTTTTCTAGATTTGTGTTGTTTTCGCTTTACACCAAATCTTGTAATTGGACCTTCCACTCCTTTTCCCCTAGTAATTGCCGACACATCAATAAACTGTCCGGGCTGAAATACGTCTTTGACTGTAAATTCCCTTCCCAAATTCTCTTTCGCAAATTGGATCTTTGTTAGGTTATCTTTTGCAGAAATAGGCATTTCCCAAACGAAGGGCTTTTTCTGTGGAAGAGATATCGAAGCTGGCGAGACTGAAACCACAGCACGTACGTCACTCACTTTGTCCTTAAACGAAACAGCGGATTCCAATTTTCCTTTTTCGTTCTTAAATGGTGCTTTCCTTTTCAAGTTCTTGTCAGTTTCTTTGGTAAAAAAGTCAAAAACAACACGTTTCCCCATCGAGGTCTCATTATATCCCCTGATTCCGATAATTTTTACTGGCGGGGTTGCAATTAGAGTTGATGGGTTAAGTAAGCTCTTACCAAAGTTTGGGGTTTTCTCTCTGTTGTCCACAGTCATCACAGTTAATGTTGCAACTTTAAATCCCGCAAAACCCATCAAATGAGGCTTTTCCAAGTGTACATCATGCCATGTCCTTATCCTTGACTCAAAGCTACCAGCCCTGGACCTTGGATAAAAGGCCATACTGCCTCTCCGCGGTGAGCTATACTTACGATGCCCCATGCTTGGAGCAAAATCCCGGTTAACCCTTTAATAAATTTATAACTTCTTTTAACGATAAGCAGCTGTACCAGTTATTTGGAATGTCGATTTAACGAATTTTTCGTATCAAGTTTATTAGAACCACCAATTTCTTTATTTAAGATTGACAATGTCCCCAGAATTGCTTCTTCTACTCGAACAGTTTCAGTTCCTTGATTAGGAAACATGTTGATTACAAAAGGAAAATCTGAAATATGGACATTTTCAGATTTCATTATTCCTTTTAGTCCACTCCTGGGACTTCCAAAAACTACTAGTAGTTCTTTAATGTTCCTTATTTTATGTCCTAAGAAAGCTGAGAATCCTTTGTCTGAAATGGACCTACCCTGAATCGACGTTAGGATTATTTCATCTGCTTTGAAAGCTCGTATGAGTTCTTTCAAAGAATTCGTGTAAACTACTGTGTAGCCCCAGTAGCCTTGCAAGTATTCCTTGGTTACTTCAATGCCTGTGATGTAAGGTTCTATTGACATGATTTTTACCATGATTTTTTTTAGACCAGAATTTATTTTAACTAACTGAACAAGCTTATCTAGTCCTACATCGGCGTAAGAACTACCGTTGATCTTGACCGGTGCTCCCACCCTCACGTCACCTATTTTTAAATCTTTTAGTGGAACCTTTGCTTTGTGATGCGGCGCTTTAATAGGAGGAAGCATTCCGACGTGTTGTAGAATGGGCATGCGTTGAAATAGTCTCTTCCTTAGATATGGAGGTGTGTTTAGATATTCCAAGATGATCTTTATTATTTTTCCATCCTGGGAGTCTAATTTTGTGCTAGAGTCCCTGTAAATATAGATATTCCCGACTCTAAAAATCGATGCTGCTCGGGCTAAGTGGGATATTTTTATACTTTTTTCTAATAATGATTGAGATTCTAATAGGAATGAATCAGGTATCCCAATAGAAATTTGTGTCATTTCCGGATCCTTTTCCGAATAAATATCGCACGCCAAACGCTTGATAACCCAAAGCCAATTTCTCCAAGTTACAGTTCATTATTTCATAATCGAAACTATTCTGAAAGCAATTTATCCACAGTGTACTTCATCGTACCCTGTGAACCAAACTTTGTATCATGCAAATTACCTTTCTTGTCCAGATAGATTGTTGAAGGCGTCCCCTTGAGCCCGAACTCCTCAAAGGTAGCAGGAGTATATGCCCTTGAATCAAGATATTCTCTTACCCGCCTCAATAATTCAGCCTTATCTTTTGGGTGATAAAGGTCGAAGTCTTCTACATTCGATCTGATATAGTCCATCGCTTTGTCATCACTAATGGGATGTTCTTCTTTTAATAGAAGGTCCATCGCCACTGGAAAAGGTATCTTGTAGGTGATCTTCATTTCCGCATCCAGTTGGCCTTGATACTTTAGTGTACGTAAGGTCTCCCCAATGGGCTCGCGTTTTGTCAATAGGATTTTTAAGTTTTCAAGTGTATTCTTGTCGAAGTCTTCAAATGCAGTAGCCAGTCCGAGTACCGCCACATCCTTGTTACTATATGTTTTCGCCAGTCCGATTGCCTCTGGCAGTCCGTATATAAAACAACCAGGGCAGTTAACCTGGAAAACTTCTATAACTACAACCTTGCCCTTTAAGTCCTCAAGTGTTATTGGTTGCCCTTGAACCCACTCGGATACCTTCAGGGAGGGTGACAATTGACCCCTTTGAGCTTTCACGGTTTTCAATCACTTTTTGAATATTTAAATTAATACAATTTTTCGAGCTGCTTTGGCCCCATCCAAAAGACTCTTGAATATTCAATATATCTCATCTTATCAAAATGGTAGCTAGTCGTGATCATTACCATAATAAAGTATAGTTAATTTTGGAGGTAATTCATCCAATCTATTTTACAAAAATTGCACTCAATCTGGGCCGACGCTTGTCATTCTTATTGTTGAGCTGAGTCAGTCCTTTTACCTGCATTTTCCTTGGATTTGATGGAATACTTTTCTATATCCACTTCCTCCACTTTTCTCATTATTTTTGTTTGAAAATCAATCATGGACATTTTAATATGTCTAATACCTGTTTTATCTTCACTAACTAGATAGATAGACTCTATCGCTAGAATAGCTGCTTCTTCAGTATCTATATCCGCACGATAATTCTTTTCGAGAAATTCGTTTACCTGATCACTCCCTGCCCCAATAGCAATAGCATTATATCCAATATACGTTCCACTAGGATCAGTAAGAAATAAAGAAGAACCATTTTTGTCG
>DASWDL010000401.1:0-3685 GCA_036395315.1 Nitrososphaeraceae archaeon | reverse complement strand
CCTATGCCTTTTCTCTGATAATTAGGAATTACTGCCATATAGTCAAGAAAACCAATACCTAAAAAAGTGAATATATACATTAATGATATTCCGATTACCGAATTATTACTCAAGGAAATAAATAGATGATAATTCTTGTCATTCTCAAGCATTTCAACCACCTTATCAGCTGGTCTTGTTTCATTGGTCGGAAAAGAAGATTTGTAGATCTCAACGCTTTGTTTAAGTTCGTAGGAATCAAAATCTTCTATCTCCTTCAAAAGCATTCTACATGTAAATATTATATATCGTATATTATCTTTAGACCACCAAGTCCACTGCTAGTTGTGTTACTTACAAAATTTACCGTTTCATTGACCTACGTTTCCACAATAATACCACTCTGATAAGGTTCTTTCTGTAGTTGGATCTAAAATCCAACGCTCTGACCGATGATTTTTCCCTTGAGCTCCATATCCTGTTCTCCTAACATATCATAAAGACGTATTGTTTGGTGTACAGACAATTCTCTTGTGAGTGTTCTATTCAGCCTTTGTAATTGATTACTGGCAATAGTTAAAATGTCAAATATGATAAATCCTAAACTACTGTTAGAGTATCCGATTGATCCCATGATTCACTCTTGCATTACAAGCTATCAATCAGAAGTAGCTGACTCCAGAATGATCTTATCTGAAACAGAACGTCAGTATTTGTCATTGGTTGTTTCGGATGAGGAACAAATTGTGGATGTGGTCACAATTACAAGATGTTTGATTATTGAATAAAAGGGTATCAATAATATTCGATCATTCAATTACTAAAATGCGTATAGTTTCTAATCTGTAAGCTTCAAATATCATTCTATGAAGCTGCTTCCATGTCTAGTTTAATATTTTCGCATCTACGCTTTGGAATACCCGTGCATATCGGGTGTAAAAAGGACTCTACGCTCAGCTAGTGAGTGAGAGCAAACGTCCTAGGGTCCAGTAAGTCAAATTCCTCAAGAAAGGCATTCAAAGTTTCTTCTGATACATGAGGTAAATCTACCTCGCCTTTTCTAACTTTGTCCAGATTATTAATCGCTTTTTTAAATCGTTCTACATTCATTACCAATCCATAGTAGTCTCTAACTCGTTCTAATGTGGTCTCATAATGGTCTTCATGTCCTGATGCCGTGGCATCAGAGATCACCGCCACATCATATCCAATATTAAACCCGTCTCTTAATGATGTCTCTACACAAATTGAAGTATCGATTCCAGTAAAAACTAGCAAGTTAATGCCTTCGCTCTGAAGCCAGACCCGTAGTTCTGTATCCTGAAAAGCAGAATCTCTCCGTTTGATAACTACCGGATCATCCTCTTTAGGCTTTAGCTCGTCAATCGTAACCCCATCCCATGTGCCTCTGATACAGATCGGAAACTTCAGTCGCTCTTGTCTTGATTTTGGTAGAAAGTTGTGGATATTTGTCAGCACGTCAATTCCGCTGGCCTCCTTAACTGCTTCGGTGTAAAAGATAGGAATTTCTTTACTCCTGCAGAATTCGATGAGATCCTTCAGCTTTGGTATTATCTCCCTGTAATTGGAGGTGTTCATCCCTAATCTATCATACGAGCCACCTTTGCTAACAAAACCATTCTGCATATCTACAACGATTAAAGCAGGTGCAATTTTACGCCCTGATGGAAAAGCGACTTGAAACACTTTCTGTGGTTTTTATAATATTGAAAGTATATAAGGATACCCTTCTACCCTCTGCATTAACATATAGACAAGATAGATTGCTTTGTATGTATCTGGAAGGATATCTAGCGTCAACAGTATCTGCAAAGACACAGAAGATAATAAAGAGAAAGGATGAATTACCTATTTAATTTCATGGACAAGTATGGATGAGTAAATTGTATTGATTGTAGTTATGCCCTTAAAAGGTTTTAAAAAATACATGCATCTAGGCTCGCTACTGACTAAACAAACACCGTAATAATCACTATGCACAGTCACTTCTTTTTTCTTGAGCATTAATATTTTCCAATCGCCGGGGCATAATTATAACGGATCTTAATCTACGAGTAATCTGATTAACGGAGCAAGCATTAACGGAAATAATATTTCTTGAACCTCTTGAAGTTTATTACTGCTTATAACTCATAAATAACACAGCAGAGGTTTTAATCAAGATCATAGAACAGTTCAAATTAATACTATCTTCAGAATGATATTTCTTGGAAGAACAATGTTTGGTGTAACCCCTAATACTGCCACAACCAGCATAAGTCAAAAGTATTCCTGTTGTCTTATCCCCTAGAGAAACACTAGTGGCTACCCTTGGCGATAACATCTACATAGAATAGTGAACATACAAGACAGGAAATGATGAAGTCGTTCTTAGACATTTACAGAGAATGCAGCTAACGTTTGGACAAATATTGAAGCTTGTACAAATAGCACTATTGATGGTAGCAGCGGTGGATGATAGAGTGATAATTCCCGCTCATCAACCTGAATAAGTTCTTGCGGGATTCATATAATAACCTTTTAAGAAATTCAGTATTTTCAACTTTGTAATTACGAGATTAAATTATGGTGCAAGCAAGTAAATTTTAATGAATTTCAAGAGAGAAATTCATGATAGTATTGGTTTTCTTCAAAGTACTTTACCCGGTCCTTTTTAAATTCTCGTGTACTAAAAAGAATCTTATAATCTTTAACTCCAACTGTTTCTGACATTTCAAATGCAATTTTTTCTGCTGCTTCTAGTGTACGCGCATGAATCATGCTAAATAAGTTAAATTTCCAGTCAGGATAAATTGGTCTTCGATAACAATGACTTACCTGTGGATAGGCTGCGAGTTTATTGCCAATTTCATCAATATTTTCTTCAGGCACATTCCATACAACCATACCATTTGCTGAGAAGCCTGCATCACGATGACGTAATATTGCCGCAAAGCGTCTCATGACACCAATTTCCTCATAATCTTTAGCTTTAGAAAAGAGCTCAGATGTAGTAATCCCAAGGTTTTCAGCTAACTCCTTAAATGGCTCCGAAATTACTTTCAGATCTTTTTGTAATTCGCGAATAAAATCTTTGTCGCGGTCTGTTATATCGAATTTCTTTGTGTTTAACTTCTTAACTTCATCAGATGGCTTTGGCTTTTCTGAGTCGCCGTTGACCATATCAAGCCTAACACCAATTTTATAAAGTTTGAGAGTAGGCAATAGTCGATATTTTATAACGCCATCTAGTGAAGCCATTCTATCTAAATCTGTCTTCATGTCAGCAGACGGTGGAACTGCAAGCGTGAACCACATATTGAATTCATGGTTTCTTTCGTAATTGTGGCTTACGCCTGGATGTCTATTTACTTCATTGGATACATATTCCAGTTTATCTGGTTTGACAGCAAATGCAATAAGTGCACTTTTATAACCTAGCCGTCTAGTATCAAAAATGGCATTAATCTGTCTAATTAAACCAATTTCCTTCATATATCTAATCCTATCCATAGCTTCATTTTCAGATATATGATATCGCTTAGAAATTTCAAGATAAGGTCTATTAACAAGAGGAAAAACCCATTGGATCTCGTTCAAAAGTTGTTTATCGAGGACGTCGATTTGATTAACTTGCATTGATGAGCTCAGGGCAATTGGAAGTATTCCTATATCCATTAAAAACTTATCCATACACATTCTCTGC
>DASWDL010000400.1:0-4222 GCA_036395315.1 Nitrososphaeraceae archaeon | reverse complement strand
TAGCACAGGTCATTGTGGAAGTGATTTTCAGGGCGCGAGAAATTTCCTTACCAAGGAAGAGCGAGTTGCACTCTTAAAAGAGTATAAGGATGACCTAGAGAAGGAAACCAAAGGTGTGGTGGAAAGAATCAAAGAGCTCGAATCGAACTAATTCTTCTTTTTTATTTTTGGGGCGAGGCAAAACTCATTTGAGGTAAGTTATTGGGCAGATAAAGTGACTGAAATTGATATCTGTCAAAAACGGAGATAGATTGAAGGAGAGCGTGGATAATGGGTGAAGTGTCACTTTAACTTATTGCCGTCGGCATCACTGTCGCTGGCCCTTGAAAAACCTTGTAGTAACAGATGTCATCATTGTCAAGCATTAAAGTATCATTATTATTTGCTAATCGTGTTACAATTAGAGTACCTTTTTAAATCATGAGCAGCAGAAGCCACCTGTCGAATAAAAATTGGCGAAAACTATCACTGTGATTGTTAATTTGATGATAAGGCATAGGACTGAACAATACAAATTTGACCATATAGTCAAGCGGACTAGGTAGTTCTCATCCGTTACATAAAACTAATACAGGGTTAATTTGGGAGACACCACTTTCTCTAATCTTTTTTAAACACTAATTTTGGCGTTCGTGATATTCAATAATACAATATTTATTGCATATTGGGTACTCGGATATATGGTATAATGGTAGACATTAATTCACATTTCTAGAATCGAATCACCATGAACTGGCTCGACAGATCCCTGAATTAGTATTAATTTTATGCATAAATAAGTAATATTTCGAAATCTCAATGTGCAAATGTAACTGGACTATTAGGTAAGGGAAAATCCTAAAAAATGCCGTACCTATTAACGTAATACAAGTGAACTATAAACTTTTATTTTTGGAATTAAGTCGCTTTGTATTGGGATTTTATCGATTGATATGTCTAGTTATTTCTAATAAATCTTATCAGGATAACTCCTTTCGGGTAACGCAACGGTTACATTCTAACAATTGGTTACCTCGGTTCTTACGGCCCCCTTTGCATTTATGTTCTCTACTTTGAGGTCCTAAACTGGTCAATTACGGATCCGCCTTCACGTTTGAAACACTCTAATTGGTTTCTGCAATCGATACATTCATTTCAATATTTGACGTGATTATTATAGCAAACAAGGCAATTTATGTTGCCAACAACTAGATAATTAGGCGTTATGAAAGTTCTAGTCAAAGGATGATAATCGCCTAACCCCAGTCCAAGTCTGGTTAGTAAGAGGTAATAGGGATTAATCGGCTTGGAATTGACTTCACTTATCTGCAATTTATTCCAGGTACATAATCCAAAATGACACAGATAGGGAAGATCAGAAGACTGTAAGATTTAAAAATCTGAAGAGCCGCCTGCACTGTATGGGCTTCCCTTAATTTTGACCACGGCATCTACATCATTAATCCGCTTCAGCATCTCAAGATTTAGATGATGGCTCACAATCATTTGTGTGCCGTGGAGATAGAATGAAGGTACCATGCCAGTAAGTTGAACAACCCTGTCTCTCATTTCTTCGAGATTCTGTCCTGCCTTGAGGTTAACTTCTAATGTGTAAATATTATTCCTTCCTGCTTTCTCATCGAATATTAAATTGACTACCAGAATTGGATCACTCTTTGGAAAAAGAGTTCTGATTGCATTGTCGGCCTCATTAAATTTTTTAACGACGTCTTCTATTTCGCTCATTGTTATCCAGAATATTTGTCCAGTATAAAATATATTTCTAAGCATTAGACCACCTCCGGAACAAGGATGTAATCTGATTGCTTCAAAAGCCATTTAGTCGTAAAAGATGTAAGACTTCATGCCCCTCACTCATTTCGCTTGTCTTTAATTTAATCGGATTCAATTGGTTGTCTGGATATTCAAGAAAAGAACGTGCAACTAAATCAGTGCCTCCTGTGTGGATTTAGCCATAAAGGGTCTTTACTCCGAGTTTGTCCCCGTTACCTAAACTTCTCTTGAATGTTTCGCCGGCAAATGAAAGTTGGATACATGGACTGAAGTCTGTCACTCACGTGACCCATATTCATCGCATGTCCTATTTCATGAATTACAATATTTTGCAAGTCAAAGTTAGTTCCTGAGGAACCACACCTTTCTATACTCGAGTGTCAGTTATTTGGCTAATCTAGTACCTCTTCCAAAATATGACTTGACTTCCGTTCTATACATGTAGTAAAGTATCACTGCGCTAATAATCAAGCTGATGATATTCGTTCGCCCACCAGAGGCAATATATACAATGCTTAGGATTACTGATATAATGGCAAGTATCACCGTTATTATCCATGCCCAACCCTTGCCTTTGAATAAGCCCCATGCTAAAACAAAGTGCGCGAAGCCCAAAATTATCGCAAACGCACCGACGCCGATGACGACAGCTACGAGCGGGCCGCCAAGTTCAGACAATACAGCTGAGGACGACACAGCAAAAATACCACCAGAAAGAAGAACAATTCCTGTAATAATCATTAGAATGGCTACAATTGTGACACCTATTGGACGAGACTTCTGCATTTAGTTTTACTACCGTTCCTTCTGTAATCCTCCTACCATAAATCGTTTTGCATTTTTTCTTTGTTTTATATTTTGGTTGTCCCCCACTAACAAAATTCGTAGCTTTTTTTAATTTTCTCTTTTTCGATAATCAACGTTATCAAGCCCTTAAAATTATGGCTAGATCGAGTAACATCAAATTTGCTCTCCTTGAGTAGCTTAAGCGGGCTTGAATTTCGGTATTAATCTATCTAGTTCGTTCAAATCTAGTCTTTTTTAACACGTACCTTACGCCCATCCTCTTTAGCATGTCAAAAAGTTCGCCACTCATCGTCGATGCGGTAAATATAACAATATTCTTAGAATCTACCAATTTCTCTTTTTTGATAATCAACAATATCAACGCCGCTAAAATTAGGCATTGCAAGGTCGAGTAATACTAAGTCCGCGTTTTCATTACGGATAGCCTCTAAAGTTGCTTTCCATCATTTATTGCAAGAAATTCCATTCCCTGCGTCACGAAATACAATGATAACTTATCAGTAATTTCCTTGTTATCATCTATAACTAGTACCTTAATTTACCTAATTTGCATCACCCTTGAGAGGTAGCGTGAATATAAACCTAGCACCGCTGATGTATTCTTTGTCAACCCAAATCTCACCACCGTGTGCTTCCACAATTCCCTTTGAAATTGCAAGCCCTAAACCCGTCCCTCCATGTTTTCTTGTCATAGTCGTATCAATCTGATAGAATTTTTTGAAAAGATTATCTGCCTTGTCTTGCTGTATCCCCGTACAATTATCCTCTACTGAAAATACTATATTGTTCTCTTTTTTTGAAACCCCGAGTATTATTTTACCGATGTCAGCAGACACAAAATCCACAGAGTTCTTAATTAAGTTCGTGATTACCTGGTCAATTCTCCTATGATCGCAATTGACTAACCCCTTGTATTGGATGTCGGCTTTGATCTCTACATCCATTTGATCAGCTAGCGGTTTTAATTCGAGTATATTTGAAGTTAACATTTGATTAACATCTACATCCTTCTTTCCCAGTTTCAGTTTCCCCATATCGAGCTTATAAACATCAAGAATGTCACTAACCAGCAGTTCTAGTTTACCAACGTTGTACGATATTGAACTCACTGCTTTCTTTTGCTTTTCATTCAGCTCGCCCATTATTTTTGGTTTCAACAACATGTCTGCATATCCCTTTATAGGAACCAGAGGAGTTTTCAATTCGTGGTTTATCATTGACATGAATTCTTCCTTTGCCTTCTCAACTGCTAGTAGTTCCTCATTGTATTTGTGAAGATCTTTGTCTTTTTCGATAATCTCTTTTGTAAGTCTATTCAGAGAGCGAAATGACCTGTTGAGCAAAAATACAACCACTGCAGCAGCAGCTCCAAGAATGAGGCTCATTACAAGTCCGTTCAAACGCAAAGAGTTTACTGTCAAAAATACATTGTCATAATGTTCGAAGGAAAGTGCCGCCCATGTAGAAGAAATCGCATAGATAGGTGCATAAGCAACAAACATCTTGGTTCCATTTATTGGCTCGACATCATAGCCAGACTTGCCAGCCAATGCATTCTTGAATCCTGTTATCGTTTCATGTACAAATGTGTCGTTTCCGTGCGATAGCCTAAAGAATCCTTTTTCATTGTTGCTAACTACCT
>DASWDL010000399.1:0-12866 GCA_036395315.1 Nitrososphaeraceae archaeon | reverse complement strand
TGCGCTTCCAGTCCCACCGGTATTTATTAAATAATTTTATCGAAATGTTTTTCACAGTAAAACTCCACTAGGTTAATACCATCTAATTTCCAAGTTAATTTGTATAAAGGGAAATCTTGGCATACATGAAATAAACCGATTTTATATTTCTGTTCACAATTTTAATTCTGTACGCTGCTGATAATGGTACACGTCTTTTATTATTGTTTCAAATCGAGATTTTTGTACTTCAAGGACTTCAATTTTCTTCTTAAGTCTAAATTCTTCATTCAGCCGACTACGTAATTAATAATATCGTAACTACAAACTTGATAAAAAATCCAATCCAATATCCTTAGTTCGCTGTGCAGTTTATCAGACTCGAATATTGAATGCGTCTGATTTATCGTTAGTATAATTTCATTCATTTTAGATTCAATAAGAACACAAATCTGAACATTGGGATTCTTCATATTTTCTAGAACCCAATTTATCAATTCAATCCTTTTCTGAAGATCTCGTTTGTATATAGACTCCTCATTTTCTCGATCATGCCATGCCCTGGATTCTTCAATTTCTTTTTTGCTAATTTATCATTGAATAAACTTGTCTTGCCGGTTTCGCCATGAAATGTCTTTGTCCCTTTAAAGGGTACACTTTACTATTATGAGTATTGTAAGACTCCACACTACTCAGTGCTGTGATAAATAGTGTCTTGATGTTCGAATCCCTTGATTTCAGTTGGTCATATAATTCGAAGCCATTAATTTTAGGCATCTTAATATCCAATATCGTCAAGTCATATAGATTTGGTTTGAATTTTTCCAAAGCCAGAACCGGATCTGTAAAGTAATCTATATCAAATCCAAAATTTCCGAGTATCGTTTCAAATGTTCCGCCTACGCCTTTTTCCTCATCGACTATCAAAATTGGCTTCTTCAATTGAGCCATTTACATCAACCCCGAACTAATTCCCATACTTCTAAGTAGTACCCTTATTTTTACGATTCGATAAATAAATTATTATCTGAACCTCATTTTGGCTGATAGGATTATGTATCTATATGAGGTAAAGACGTTCGTGGGGCACTAAGGGCACCTCTAATAATCAGTTCTGTCATATAGAGCACATTGCGTTGGATAGACATGATAATGTATATGTAACGGATCCTCAATCAGATCCCGGGTGCAGCATGCAACCTCGAGTTTTAAAATATGATAATGAAGGTGATTTTATTACAAAATTTGGATCATACGGAACACAGCCCGGTCAGTTTAGAGATCCCGAACATTTGGCATTAGACAATGATGGAAATGTCTATGTGTCAGACAGAAAGAATAATGATATACAAGTATTTTCTCGCAATCCCGTAAGTTAGTTATATTTTAGTAATGAGGATTATAGATTGTTCCAAAACAGATCTCCCACAAATATAATGCAGTATACCAATCACTAAAAATGAAAACTAATTCGCTCTAAGGTGTTCTATCTTTGTTATAACACGGACTTTCGGCTATTTCATCATTTTTCTGATCATGTCTACACTCTTTTTTAGTATCAGAACATGGATGTCCGTCTCCAACCTGATCATAGCAATAATCCTTGTCTGAATCGGCAAATACGATGCTTGTCATCGCAAACGTTACTATCATGATTATAGCAAAAGCAGTAATGAGTTTAGAGTTCGACATCATCCCAACATGGTTATAAAAACATTAAAGCATACTGGTACAAGTAAATCGCACTGAACTAATAATATTCGAATTATTATACATGATGGTGTTTCTATATAATAATTCAAAAAAATTAGTTATAAAACAAAAGAATCTAAAATTATATAAACTCCAACACCTATCAACGCGAAAGGAGTTACGATACGACTAAAGTATTTGATGCGAGAAACTATGAAAGGATGTCTGATAAAATAAAAAGTTACGATGCACCAGAGTCCAGTCATTACCATAAAAAGGATTACAAGAATCGTTACTTCATCGACTGTATTGTATTTCGCAAAAAGCGGGGTGAATACACCGATGTCATCGCCGCCATTAGATATGGTTACGGCTGACACTAAAAGGAATGATAAATGTTCTGTTTTCAAAAATTGTTTCTTTTCTTTGGGCATCTCTCGTAATTCTAACAACCTTTTTACTCCTAGAATAATCGGAATAAAACCCATTAGGCCAATAACAAATAAAGGAACTGCCAAAGCAAGAAAGGCAGCAAACGATGAGATCAATACAAGCACTGCTATTCCAAGAAATTGTCCAAGGATAATATTACGCGCCAACAGACCAGGACTTGAAAATAACAATATTAGGACAAAAGTATCATCAATGTTAGAAGCGACGAACGCCGTGATCCCTATCCAGAGGAGATTTAAAAAATCTGTCATCTAAAAGGAACCTACAGTATTAAAAAACTGGTGGGCTTAATGAATCGTAATGGAAAGACATGTTGCCCACCAGTATACATACTTGCTTGCGAACCGATGGGGAGGACTGAACTATTCGTTGCCTACCAAGCAAGAAACAACGAATCAACCCATCAGTTGCATTAATAATTATAACTTGCACGAAATAAATAATAACCGAAAAGGCTAAAAATTTCCACATTTATAATTCTACGTTGCAATTTTTGTAAATAAGAAAAATGGAAATGAAAGCAAAGGAAAAGAAGCAAAGGAAATTACTTTGGAAATGGTCCTAAAGAAACTGGAATCAATCGGTATTATCATAAACGTGGAGAGGTTGATGAAAGAATGATCGCAGACAAGAAAATAACCCACTGCCAAAAATGCGGTGAATGGCTAGATGGCGATTCTGTTTGTCATGAGTGTGGTAACATAAATGAATGATTTTTTATTTTTTAGATTTTGCCAATGTTTATCTTGTTCTTCTAATATAGAATCGAATTCCTTTTTATCTTTTCTAATTTAAAATAATACAAATCATTTGCGTTTAGATACGGAAATGTCACTAAAATAATTTCTCTATCAGGTAACGTTATTTTACACCGAATGTGGAATGTGAATTGCTTCATTATCGACGGCTCTTAAGGCTTCGGCGAAAGACTCTGGGAGTGTAGGATGCGTGTGCATTGTCTCAAATATGTCGTTGGGAGCAAGGCCAAACTTGACCGCTAACGCTGCCTCACCTATCATCTCCCCAGCGTGCGACCCTATGATATATGTCCCGACAACCATTTCATCACGCACAAAGACTTTAACCTTGCCTCTCGTGTCCCCCAGACAATTTGCCTTGGCACTAGCTCTAAATGGAAATTCACCAGTCCTTCCGCTTAACTGGCCTACGAATGCAACCTCAGGGTAGGTGAATACACAAGCGGGTACGCATCGGTAGTCGATGCCTGCCTGTTCCAATCCCATAATATTTTCCGCAGCTACTTCGCCCTGTCTGGCTGCCACATGTGCAAGCTCATACAATCCGGTCACGTCACCTATTGCATATACATTATCGATGTTGGTTTTCATTCTTTTATCCACAGCGATACCTTTGCGGCCGAAATTTACGCCTATATTATTTAGTTCTTGACTATTCAAGCTTGGTTTTCTACCTATGGAAACAAGTATCTTCTCTGACTCAATTTTTTCTCCGTTAACGACTGCTGTTCTGTCGAAGATTTTTTCAACTCTTGAGCTTGTCATTACATTTATACCATCTAGCGTCATGTACTTTTCTACCGTATTCCCAATTTCTTGAATCTGATTAGGCATCAGGTGATTTTCAGCTTCTATTAAGGTGACTTTGCTTCCGAGAGCATTTAATATAGAAGCAAATTCGCATCCGCTATATCCAGCACCTATAATGGTAACAGACCTAGGTAAGTCGTTTAATTGCAGAATTGAAGTGGTCGATAGTATGTCACCTTCGAATTCTAGATCTGCTAAACAGATAGGATAGCTACCCGTAGCAATGACAATATTCTTTGTCTTTATACTTCTGCCATTTACAAGCACCTCGGTCTTTGAAACTATATGTGCGGTTCCATCGATTAGATCCACACCAGTAGTCTTTAAGAGTAACTTTATGCCTGAAGCCAGCCTAGATACCGTAGCCTGCATCCTAGACTTAATAATTTTATAGTTCAATTCCATTTCGATATTTAGTCCGCTCTTCTTTGCATTTTTTGCTCTCCTTATTATATCTCCCAATGAGTGTAGATATTTCGTAGGAATGCATCCTCTTTGAGTACATGTTCCTCCTAATCCATCTTTTTCAATTAAGCATACACTACCACCAAGTTGAGCCAATCTAATAGCGCATGTGTAACCTCCTGGCCCTCCTCCTATGACCGCTGCATCGTACATTCCAGTGCTAAGTTCCCATTACTACAAAATAAGGATTCTAATTGATTAGCGCAATGCACCGTCCGGCAGACTACTACACATGTAATTTATATCCCGTTTAGATTACAGTGGAAAGCTAGCCATATTCCCCTATCTGGACCTTCATTCGGAACATTTTTCAGCTCATGTTAGCTATCTACCTTTTCCAATTCCACTGATATGCAGAATATTTTTCACTTGCAAGTTTTTTAGTGTCTTTTTTTTCTTTATCCGTCAAGCCACCAAGAATAAATTGGGCATTAAATTTTTCAGAAAATGATTCCTTCAAATTGTAAGCAACCTCTTCGAAGGTCTTATTCAATGCCATTACTCTTGATTTTACGTCCTCTAACATTTTGTCTTTGACCTTTTCTGAGGGAACATTTAGAACAGAAAACATCTTATCAAAATCGACATTCAATAGTATGGTTCCATGTTGCAAAAGTGTATTATTTTTCCTAGTCTGAGCATTTCCAGATACCTTTTTGTTATTTACAAGAATATCGTTTAGTGGAACATACATTGACCTAAAACCGAGTTTATTAATGCCCATTACTACGGGATCGCATATTAGCTGGTACGACGCCAATATATTCATAGGATATGTCTTTGTAATGAATGAATAGGTTAATTCAGACTGATGCAGCACCGCTCCACCCCCCGTCATCCTTCTCACAACTTCGATGCCTAGGTCATTGCATTTGTCTACATTTACTTCTTCATCCATGCTCTGGAAATATCCTATTGAGACGGCCGCAGGAGACCAACCATAAAGTCTTAAAATTGGAGTGTTATCGTCTATGCAGTTTGTAAGCAAAACCTCGTCAAGAGCCATATTCCATGATCCTGGGCTGAAGCCAGTCTCAAGAAGCCTGATGCTGTTAAATTTCAAACTCGATCTAAACCTGTCTTTTTTGGTTTTTACTTTCTTTCCTTTCTAGCTATCTATCTTTCCTGCCTCAAGCATCCTAGTATTGCGTCTGTCAAGGATTCTGAATCAAAACCAAATGCTTCACATTTTTGTAAGGCCTTTTCGATCGTTTCCTTGATAGAGTATCTATCGATTTTTGTTCCGATCAGCGATCCTTCAAGTTGATCCAAAGCCTCTTCTGGGTAGAGGAAAAAGTCTCCAGTAATTCTTATTGATTTGATTACCTTGCCATCGTCTATATATTCGAGTGAAATTTTGATAAGCTTTTTAGATTTGTAAACATTATGAGCCGTTCTCAACAATTACTTTTGCCGCCAATCTTCTCTTTCGTCAATACCCGCTATTTTTTTACCTTTCTCTCCATCCAATCCGGTATTCGCATTCCATCTTAAATTCGGCCTTCGAGCGGCAATAACCTCATCCAAGCGCTGTACCGATCTAGTGTATGGAGCTCCTTTGACAAAACCTGGGTTTTCTTTTAATTCGTTTGCAATCTTCCTTAATGCGACAGCAAATTCATCTAACGTTTCTTTACTTTCTGTTTCTGTAGGCTCTATCATCAAAGCTTCAGGAACAATTAAAGGAAAGTAAATAGTAGGTGGATGAAATCCAAAGTCCATAAGTCTTTTTGCAATATTCAATGCGCTTTTTTGGCCCAATTTTCTAGATGACAAAACGAACTCGTGAGCACATCTGCGGTTATAAGGTAGTTCAAAATCTTCCTTTAACAAACTACAAAGATAGTTGGCGTTTAATATAGCATGCTCAGATATTCTTCTTAAGTCAGTTCCCCAGGACCTTATATAGGCATAAGCCCTAACAAGCATGCCAAAATTTCCATAGCAGTATCGGGTCATACCAACAGACTTTCTTGCACCGTAATCAAATGCAAAATTCTTATCATCTCTTACTACTCTTGGTAACGGCAAATAATCTGATAAATGTGTTTTTACACCTAATGCGCCAGCTCCAGGGCCGCCACCGCCATGTGGGGTTGAAAAAGTTTTGTGCAAGTTTAAATGTATTAGGTCAAACCCTTGATCAGAAGGCCTACTTATACCCAGTAATGCATTCATGTTCGCACCGTCACAATACATTAGCGTCCCGTTCCTATGTGCAAGATCGCTTATCTCTAATACCTTTTCTTCAAAAAGTCCTAGTGTATTAGGATTCGTCAACATAACCAATGCTATATCATCTTTGAGCAATTCTTTGAATTCATTGATATCCATATTTCCTCGCGAGTCTGACTTGACGGTTATAGTTTCAAACTTACACATAGCTGCAGTAGCAGGATTGGTCCCATGAGCTGAATCAGGAATAATGATCTTGGTTCTTTTTTCCTTTTTTTCCTTGTAGTAGGCTTTAGCTATCATGACGCCTAACAGTTCACCCTGCGACCCCGCTGCAGGCTGCAAGGAAAAAGCATCCATCCCCGTGATTTTCTTAAAGTATTCCTCAAGTTTCCACATCATCTGCAGGGAACCTTGGATGCAGCTTTGATGCGACAATGGATGCAGTTGCATGAAGCCTTCAAGTCTTGCGATATCTTCGTTTATCTTTGGATTGTACTTCATCGTACACGAACCCAGCGGATAGAAGCCAAAGTCAACTCCAAAATTCTTCCTTGACATATTACTGTAATGTCTAATTACATTAACTTCACTCACATTCGGTAAAGGAAGTTCTTTTCGAATTAAGTCCCTTGGCAGGTCTGCAAGGAAATCTTGTACTTCGCCATTACTGAAGTCATCATTACTGGCATCTGGAACATGACCAGAAATACTCTCCTCGTATTCGAATATCAGCTTCATTTTGATAATATTGTCTCTTTTATTATTGAAGCATAAGATGCTATATCTTGAAGAGAATTCATCTCAGTACAGCAGATTAGTATATTATCTTGATCCAAATGCAAGCCACCTAGTATTCCCTCTTTAAGTAAATTTGATAGGACGTTTTCAGATGAGCCCGACGGCGCCCTGACAAGGAACTCGTTATAAAATGGTTTGTCATTCAACAGTTTAAATCCCATTTTCGCCAATTTCCTTTGAAGTAAATGCGCCCCGCTGTAACAAAGCTTTGCGACTTTCTTCAATCCAGTCCTGCCCATTAGAGCCATGTAAATGGTTGACGCTATTGCCATCAACTCTACATTGGTTGTAATGTTGCTGGTAGCTCGTTCTCTTCGTATATGCTGTTCTCGTGCTTGAAATGTTAATACAAAACCTTTCCTACCTTTGGAATCAGTCGTCATACCAGCAATCCTGCCTGGAATTTTCTTTAATAAAAAAGCCTTCACTCCAAGAAATCCAAGATAAGGACCTCCAAAGTTTATAGGTATGCCAAAGGACTGTCCCTCACCAACTGCTATGTCGGCACCGTAATATCCTGGTGGTTGAACTACGGCAAGAGATGTGGGCTCAACTACACATGTAACAAACAGAGCACCGGCTCTGTGTGCCTTATCGGACAAGTACTGTAAATTTTCCAGGTTACCGTAGAAATCAGGGTTCTGGGCTACCACGCAGGTGGTGTTCTCGTTTATCTCATTTACGATTTCAAGGTCCGCGCCTTCGCAGTAAGTTTTTAATACTTCCTTATATTGAGGATTCAATCCATTTTTAACAAAAACTCCATTCCTTCTATTATAGGACGTAGAGAGCAACACTGCTTCTGCCAGCGCGGTAGACCCGTCATACATGGAAGCATTGGCAACATCCATACCTGTAAGCAGGCAAATGAATGACTGAAATTCATACATCGCTTGCAGCGTCCCTTGATTCATTTCGGCCTGATACGGTGTATACCCTGTTAGAAACTCTCCCCTCATTAAGAGGTGATTTACTGCAGCAGGGACATAATGGTTGTAAGAGCCCGCGCCTATAAAATACTTCATCAAGTTGTTCTTTTCAGATAGTCTTTTCATGTGTTCTAACAGTTCCAGCTCGCTCATCGGCTTGGAAAGGCCCAGGTTAGTATTTTCATGAATTTGGGGTTTCAAGTCTGCCAGCAACTCATCTACTGATTTCACTCCAATTTGCTTTAACATATCTTTTTTATCATTTTCAGTAACAGGGATGTAATTCATAATAATTATTGCCTATTCCCCTTGCATTCGACCATGTCTTTGATTGTTTCTTCGACTCTCATTTTTATTCTTGTTTCTCAATTTCACCGATGAACTCCCTGTACTGGTCAGGGGTCATCAAATCCTCAAGTTCCTCTATATCTGACGGGTTTATTTTAACAATCCAACCCAGCTCATAGGGAGATTCATTAAACCATTCAGGATGTTCAGAGAGCTCGTCGTTCACTTGCATAACTTCGCCACTTATTGGGCAATATATGTCTGAAGACGCCTTCACCGAATCAACTATGGCCATCGCTTGCATCCGTCTGAATTTACTGCCTCTCTTTGGCAATTCTACAGAAACTATATCTCCCAGTTGTTGCTGTGCAAAATCTGATATTCCTATTGCGGCCAACCCGTCACTTGTCATTTTTACCCACTCATGTTCTTTGGTAAATTTAATGGCCTCCATCAATGATATCCACACTTACCTTCCAATTCGCTTATAGAATCGAGTGCTATTTTTAACTTTAGCTTCGTACAGCTTGCCCCCGATATTAATTTCAATTAATTGATCGGCTGAAACGTAATTGGGAACAAAACAAAATCCGATAGATTTTTTGAAAGTTGGTGAAAAGCTTCCGCTTGTCACAAAGCCTATTTTTTGACCACTATCTTTTAGAAATATTTCATTGCCATGTCTAGCTATTCTTTTTTCTAATAATTCAAACCCGACTAGCTTCCTATCAAGCGGCCTTCTAACCAATGCTTCCTTTCCAATGAACCCTGGCTTTTCAAATTTTACGGTCCATTTAAGCGGGGCCTCCAAAGGGGTAACGTTCTCGTCTATGTCATTTCCGTAGAGCATTAAACCAGCCTCCATCCGCAGTGTATCACGTGCGCCCAAACCGGCAGGCTTAATCTTGAACTCGTATCCCATATTCATGAGCTTGTCCCAAATAGCTATTTTTGACGAATCGAGGAATATTTCGAGCCCGTCTTCGCCAGTGTAGCCCGTCCTTGATATAATGGTTTCGGCCCCCAAAATATCTGTGACAGTAAATTCAAATGGTTTCAATGTGTCCAGGTTCTTGACACCCGTTACTTTTTCCATCACATGCTGAGCAAGAGGACCTTGCACGGCTAAAAGGATAGTTTTATCGCTAATGTTTTCAACATCAGCCGAGCTGCAATGCTGGGTAATCCATTGTAAATCCTTTTCTCTATTTGATGCATTAACAACAAGTAGAAATTTTTCCCCAGTGTTCCTGTATATTATTAAATCGTCTACTATGCCTCCATCATCGTAACAAATGGGGGAATAGAGTGCGGTGTAGTTTTTTAACTTGGCAACGTCATTCGTTACCAACATTTGTAAACAATCTAGAGCATAGGGCCCTCTTACTTCGAAGCGACCCATGTGGGAAACATCAAATATACAAACGTTTGTTCTAGTATTGACGTGTTCATCAATTATTCCAGTGTATTGTAGAGGCATCTCCCATCCGTGAAAATCTACCATTTTTGCTCCGTACGATTTATGAATGTCAAAAAGTGGTGTTTTCATAGCTGTGAGCCAGGTAAATCGTTAATAACTTATCTCTAACTATTAATTCAAGCTTTATTATCCCCTACTTATGTATTAATTAATTCAAGTGGAACTCATAAGAAAACCCATCTGGCTTCGGATTAGTGCCCCAGGTGGGGAAAATTATAAGAAAATTAAACAATCTCTTAGATCCGGCAACCTTCATACTGTTTGTGAAGAGGCGAGATGCCCTAACACTTCCGAGTGCTGGGGCATGGGCACGGCGACAATCATGATAATGGGAGATATATGTAGCAGGAGATGTAGATTTTGTGCCGTTAATACCGGCAAACCAGCTTTACTCGATCCATATGAGCCTAGCAGAGTGGCTGGGGCAATAAAGGCGTGGGGATTAAAATACGTTATAATTACGTCTGTCTGTAGAGACGATGTAGGAGATGGTGGCGCAGAACACATATCCAAAACGATAAAAGCGATCAAAAGTCTGTGTCCTAGGACGATAGTTGAAACGCTCATTCCAGACTTTGGTGGAAAAACAGACTCCGTAAAGAAGGTAGTTGAATCGGGGTCTGAGGTCATTAGTCATAATGTCGAAACCGTGAGACGCCTTTCATCTAAAATTAGGGATTTCAGAGCCTCCTATGATCGATCATTGTCCGTTATGAAAAAATGCAAAGAGATTGCATCATCCGTCTATACAAAATCCTCCATAATGTTGGGTCTCGGAGAGAGAGAGGACGAAATTATCGAAACACTGAAAGATCTTAGATCAGCTGGAGTGGACATTGTAACTTTGGGACAGTACCTTCAGCCTACCCCAGCACATTTGTCAGTTGTGGAATATATTACGCCTGAAAAGTTTGATAAGCTTCGAGAAATTGCAGAGTCAATGGGGTTTGCTTACGTCGCGTCCGGACCTCTCGTACGAAGTTCCTATAGAGCGGGAGAATTCTTCCTACAAAATCTTGTATGGAAAAAATCTTAGCTCTATATTGTGTCGGGTTTAGTATCGGCACCAGAGTATATACCACCAGATATGGATCCCACACTTCCGAAAGTTAAACCCATTCATATCAAATTATTGCAATTTCTTTCATGAGAAAACTGGATATTGGATCGGAACTGGGATTGGTCCAGGGCTCGGAAATGATACGAACAAATATCTTATAAAATACGCAGGTGAATTTATTCAAAAATATAATGATACTATACCGTAATCAACGATTGACTTTTGGAAAAATCTTAATCGAACTTCTAATTAATTTAATTTTGTATTTTATTTAATATCATAACCTTTCAGACTAAGTCGCATTGCATCTAACAAATCATCATAACTGGTTTGTTCTTTATCAAGTGAATATTCTTTTGCCTGTGCGGTTCTTAATTCCGTTACTAGATTGTTAAACTTTCAACATTTAATCATTATGACAGTTTCTATCGTGATTTCACTGTACTATGTACATCCCTGTGTGTCTTCAAATGATTCATACATATCCAAATATCCTTACCAGAAGCAGTTAATGCAGTTGAGATTGGCAGGCAGATTACATACAGAACATTTATTTTTTTCTATATTGTGAACTGAAAGAGATCGTACCACTAGATCTTGTTTTCTAGCGTTACTCTTTATGGATATGAAAAATTCAACCAATTTATCTTTATACTGTAAATATTTTTCGTCCAATCCTATTTGTAACACTGTATCCAATTTTTCTTTATTTATTAAGATTGTAAATATATCGTCTAAGTTTGTCATTGGAATGACTGATAACTTTTCTATTTGTTCCATTATCTCATTGAGTTTGTGGTCTATTGGCTTTGCTCCTGGCAAGTTATATGCATACGGATCTCCACAAAGAAAGGTGTCCATCTCTTGAACTTTACCTAATTGAAGATCGATTTTATAGATTATTCGAGTGCCTTTTATATTGAGTGCTTTTGAAAGAGTTCTTCCAATTATTTCCACTATCTGATTTAATTTAAAGAGATCGTTACGTGTTATAACCATTTGATTTCCATCTCTTTTATCGTTCTCATAAGGACAGGTATAGAAATTAACTACCTGACAAGGATAGGCCGAGAGTGTATTCGCTTTTCTTTGTTTCAAACCATTATATTCTGTGGTCTCTAATGCATTTGCTATAAACTTGTAGAGGCCAAAATAACTCCCTTCGTTATTTGGACTGAGTAAACAATCCCTACATTTTCTCTTGCCAAGTTCTTCATTCCTGGTATAATCCATCAATTCTATGTAGTCCTTGTGCCATGCATTAACATTTTCAATAATGTCATCAGGAACACCAAGTGGGAATATCATTTCACAGTAACCATTTGGGAAATATTCTAATCCTTCTTTGATTCTATGCTTGTCAGGATTGCTTAAATTATTGGTCCTACTTATCTGAAACCACTCTTCTAATGAAATTATCTTTTTACCTTTCCAGTAATTAATCCCATCAGACTTATTATTACCATTTGAGGAATCGAGTTTTTCTATTCTGTCAATCAATTTATTTACAGACTTATCTAGATTCAATTTTGCTTATCCTATCCTCCAATGATTTTAAATTTATAATAGAAGGTCCTTCTTTTAATAAATCAAATTTTGCTTCATTACATTCCTTTATCAGTTTTAAACATAGTAACTTGTCCTTTGTATTAATTAATGAATTATTTTGATGATGATTATCACCATTATATATCTCCCAACTTTTTCTTCTAACCTCTTCAATTCCATCTAAGCACTGTTTATAGTAGAATGCGAGATCAGATTTTGCTAGATCATATACAAATTGTTGACTTTGTTTTCGTAAATAACTAACATCCCTTGATATGGTACTCACGTGAACTTGTAATTCTTTGGATATTTCTGTTTCTGTTTTTGATTGTGCCAGTAGAGAGATAACTCTTCTTCTACGCTCTTCCAGTAAGAATTGTTTTCTTTCTTGATTTTTATTTTGCGGATCGGAGCTCAAAATTTGCATT
>DASWDL010000398.1:0-7366 GCA_036395315.1 Nitrososphaeraceae archaeon | reverse complement strand
CAAAGCTGATAAGAGCTACAATTCCTATTACTGATGACAATAGGAGATTATCATTCGTATTAGTCATGTCATTTGATCCTGATACGAACAACTTTCACGAAATCATAATTGAAAAAGTTATTCCGATGGTCGGGAAAAGAAGAACTTCATTATTAAAATTGCAAAAATAAGATCTATCTTGCAGACAACCCGCCATCTATAGTTATGTTTGTTCCAGAGATCCATTTTGCATCCTCACTACAAAGATAAGAGACCGCACCTGAGATATCTTCTGGGTCACCTATCCTTCGGAGAGGGAAGGAGGACTCTAATACCGATCTTGCTTTTTCATCTTGCAAGAATGGTTCAATCATCGGACTTCTAATTGTAGAGGGAACAATACAATTGCATCTAATGTTATATGGCCCATATTCTACAGCTATACTTTTAGTAAACATAATTATTCCAGCTTTTGTTACACCGTAAATTGAAAGTGGTACACTTGGTATAGTGCGAACACCCAATAGAGATGAGACGTTTATGATATTCCCGCTTCTCTTGTCCATCATTATAGGTAAGACCGCTTTTGTGGCCTGAAATGTACCGACTAGATTAGTTGATAACAGAGAATCCCACTGATCTTCGCTCATAAGATGAAAAGGAACTGGATCATTCAGTACTCCTGCGTTATTGACAAGAATATCTATCGTATCGAATGTAGAAATAGTTTGTTCAACCACACTCAATACTTCTGCCTCCCTAGAGATATCCGCACTTATTGCCAACAAGCCTTTCTTGTCCTTACTTTCCGCTACCACCTTCGAAAGTTTGGCACGATCACGCCCAACTAGCACGACTCGGCACCCCTCATGGGAAAGACGGCTTGTTATGGCTTTTCCAACGCCACCACCAGCTCCTGTTACGATAGCGACCTTCCCATTTATACTCATAATTCTTTGTCGATGAATATGCTTTTAAAGTTTAAAGTTCTAAAATGCTAACGACTATTAATTTATAATTCTACAATGCGGATTTGTATAATATTGAACATTTCCAGACTGAACAGATGTTTCAGTACCAATAGACTTAGGTTGGGTATTATCGGTGGAGGACAACTCGGCAAAATGCTCGCGTTAGAAGCAAAAAGGATGTCCCTTCAGATAACTATACTGGATCCTGACAGGTACTGCCCTGCTGCTTCTGTAGCAGACCAGGTGATAGTGAGCAATTTCAAAGACGAAAAAGCGATTCATCAGTTGGCTGAGGTATCTGACATTATGACTTATGAAATTGAGTTAGCAAATTCGAAAGTTCTTCAAGAATTAGAGTCACGCAAGTATCCAGTTCACCCCGCGCCACGTACTCTGAAAATAATACAAAATAAGTTAAAGCAAAAGCAGTTCCTGAGGATGAAGGGGATCCCCATAGCTGATTTTGAAATAGCAATATCTGAAATTCAGGTACGTCGAATTTGTACGGAATTCGGGTTTCCTGCTTTATTGAAAGCATGCGAGGATTCGTATGATGGAAGAGGGAATTTCCTAATTCACAAGGAGGATGATATACAGGAAGGATTAAAATATTTTTTCAACAGGAAGTGTATTATAGAGAAGTTTGTTCCCTTCGCCAAAGAGATCTCTGTTATGGTTGCAAGAAATACTCTGGGACAGGTTGAATCATTCCCTGTCGTTGAAAATTTACATGTTAAAAATATTTTGGTCACCACCATCGCGCCAGCGCGTATACCTAAAGATACAATAAAAAAAGCATCTCGACTTGCAGAAAGAGCGGTCGAAACATTAGATGGTGCAGGAATTTTTGGCGTTGAGATGTTCGTAAAGAAAAATGGCGATGTTTTAATTAATGAGATTGCACCCAGACCCCACAATTCCGGCCATTATTCTATAGAGGCCTGTTCTATTTCCCAGTTCGAACAGCATATTAGGGCAATACTAGGATTACCTTTGACCCGACCAAGATTGTTGTGTGCAGCCGTTATGGTCAATATCCTTGGGCCCGACAAATATTGCGGTCCGTATTCCCTCTGTGGAATTACGGAAGCCTTTAGCATACAAGGGTTAAAGTTGCATCTATATGGAAAAGGCATCACTAAGCCACGTAGAAAGCTCGGTCATGTTACGATAACTGCAGAGACAATAGAAGATGCACTTGCGAAGGCAAATCTGGCTAGGAAAGCATTAATTGTCGAAGAGCTTAAAAACGACAACAAATTTGGCAAGGCCGATAGTTGGGATAGTAATGGGAAGTGATTCAGATTTACGTACAATGCGTGATGCATTTGAGTTTCTTGAGGGTAATGGAATTCCGAGTGAGATAAAGATCTTATCCGCTCATAGAACCCCCGAAAGGATGATGGAGTACGCAAAAAATGCGCAATCCAAAGGAATCAAAGTAATTATCGCAGGTGCCGGAGGCTCAGCTCACCTCCCCGGCATGATCGCCTCACTAACTACACTACCTGTTGTGGGTGTCCCAATAATGACTACTAACCTAGGTGGTATTGATTCTTTACTATCTATTGTACAAATGCCTCCTGGGGTACCTGTCGCCTGTATGGCAATCAATGGCGCAATCAATGGCGCAATATTAGCCTGTCAGATTCTTGGATTAAACTCGAAGGTTATAGCAGCAATGATACAGAAGTATAAAAAATCTCTTTGTACTAGCGTAGTGGAGAAATCAAGACATTTGGAACAATACGGTCCCAAGAAGTACCAGAAGGTTCTTAAACCTAAGAACAAATGACTCTATTTTTGAATTCGGGAACCTATTTGCTATATTTTTCATGAATTCTTGGTTAACATTTCAATGAATGGTTTGGAACTATTTATCCACCGAATCTTAGCTTACAGCGAGCATAGTTAAGTATATGACAGCAGTAACAGCTATGCAAATCTTGGTTATCTTCATCGCTTTGTTTAGCGCAGAAGAATAGATATTAAATTGTTCAGCACCCATTAGTTTTATGTGAGCTTTCGACTGCAACATCTGAAAGTAAGAAGTTCGCAAACCCCTTAAGGCATGCAATGCCAGGTCCATAAAAATGTTTGAGATAAGAGTATGATCCGTTTTATCCCCAAGTGAGTAATATCCCTTCTTTGTTCTTTTACCAGAACTTGAATGCGAATCTGAAGTAATAACCTCCAACATATTAATGCGACTCTCTTTTGCCTTATCGATTATTTTAGTTTTAAGTCCTTCCACGATATTGTTAGAATCAGACCAACCAAGTACAAATTTCAAATGATTTATTTCAAAACCTACCACTCCCAATCCCGATTCACCGATATCCTCAGCATTGACAAGCCGAGAATACCTACTATCACTATTGAAATAAGATATTTTAAAAGGGTAACGATTAGCCACCTTAAGCTGGCCCAAACATTCCGAAGCTAAATTGAAAAGATCGTATTCTTCGTCTTGGTTTATTTTTTCCCCGACCCCATTATGGGCATCAACGACAAAAAGCTCTTGTATTCCAAATTGGGACATTTTATTCTCTATTGATAAACGAAAAGAAAAAGGTAAATCCTCCATTCCTTTATTCTTAGAAACGATGATAAGAGCGGTTGATGAAAATGCCATTCCTGTTACAGTGAAATCTGTCGAAACGAGTTGAATTGGGAGAGTGCAGCACTTGCCCTCAGATTTCAAAGAACATCGTTCTAACGAATTTAGATATTTTTCGACCTCGGTAGAAGAAGGTAGGTTTAATGAATGATCGGACACACTATGAAAAATAATCGCTTTTCTTTGAAAGAATTTGAACAGTAAGAATGGAAGATTACTGCCCCCTATAGGACTAAATGGGCCAGGGTGTATTTCTGGCAATACTAAAGATACTTCGTCATTGGCTTCGTTCCTAAACCGTAACACTCGCGTTGAAATATCCTGTAGATTTGCCCTTGACTCAAATATGGTTTCGATATTCTCTTTCTTTTTTTCAGTCCAAGCTAATAGGAAAGCCTGAAGCACTTCAAATGTGCTCTTTATCTTGGGTCTTCCACTGCCATCAGCATAAACAGACCAAATTACGCTTATGCTCACTATAATAGCGCCGAATACTATTGCTATTAAAGAAGAGCCCACTTGAAAAGCTGAATTCCATAAAGACACAAACAGAAAAATTAACGGTCCAATCAAAGCAACAATTAAGGATCTCAATCTACCTGCACCAAATACTGATACAAATATTCCATAACGTAGACCAATGGCCATGAACATACCTTCTACGATGTAGGTGGACAATTCTGTATTTTTTTCAAACAAAAAGTTTGATACTAATCCAAAAATTAAAGTCATCAGCCAGAGTAGATATGCAAAAGCGGAGACGTGAATAACCTTGGAAACTTTGTTTACAGGTATACCTCGCAAGAGAACAAAATCGAGAAAGATAAAAGCCGGAACAGTAGCAGCCGCGAGAGCAATACCTATTCCAATAGACAGAAGATCGAGTTGAAATGATAAATACGAGATGATAGCTAGAATAACAGCGCTTAGTTCATAGATTGTCAGCGAGAACTTGTATGAGGAAGGATTAACTTGTGTAAAATGCCATCGCTTATGTATACTGGTTACGCTATCTTCCTTACGGTTAATTATCAAACGTTATTTTACACTGGGAATATTATTCTTATTATGATGGATATACCTATAAGCGCACCAGTCAGCCCAAGTACTATCTCGGGTTTAACCTTGACACCTCTAGTTTCATCCTCAAAGAATCTAAGCAAGCCTGCACTTGAAGCAGGCAAGGGAGCATTTTTTTTCTTACCTTCACCCATTACTAATTAGAATTATTTAGATACTTTAAATAGATTCCGCTTTCGAGCCTACGACCCCTCTCGCAGTTCACAGTTATAATAATTGAAAACCCACAAGCTCATTATGCAGAAAGCTTTTCTAATATTTCTATATAAATACAGATTAGTTGGGCTCTTGACAGCTCTTCAGATATTTTTTCATTTTCGTGTATGCCAGTAATCAATTCTAAAATTCTACTTCTGATTCTTGTGATACCAATATCACCAAACTCTGAATTGAGCGCGGTATCACATCGCCTAGATTGAGAAGGTTCCTTCGTATTCTTGATTATGCTATCAACTTTTAGTTTTTGAGACAGCAGGCTATTCGGCTCATTAATATCTTTAACTCTCCCACAATTGACGCAAGTTAATTTATTCTTAAGTCTAACTTGGACCCCCTTGCAGGCATCACATGGTTCTTTAATCAAGGTTCCACCCTTGGTTAGTATATCAGCGGCTGTTCCCATACTTTCCGAATATTTATTATTTTTTTGAGACAAGTCTTCTCATGTTTTAAAATCTAGGAAATGCGCATTAATCAAGTAAGATTTAATCATGCATTCATCGAAATCCTTTTTTCGTACGCCGAGATTATTTTTTCTAGTGCCAAGTCCTCCTCCTTAATTGCATCAAGCAGTTCATCGTTATAACCGTTATTTTTAATATAATCCACAAACTCATAATAACTACTAATGTGTACTCGGTCCAGAGTATCTATATGTGATCTCAGGGGCAAGTCATTGGTGCTCTTTACTAATTCGTGATGCAATATTAGTCTGTTATGTCTACTTATTGCGAGGAATTTCCGGAAGAGATTGAACCTTTGTTCTTTTTTCATCGCATCCAAATATTGTCTTGAGGGCAGTTCCATTTTATACATTGGCACTATATTAATACCCTGATCAATATTTTAACATAATCCACTTTTTGAAGTTAGTTAATTTCAGAATGAATTCAAGAATAATCCCTAGTTCATGCATTCCGGGCAATCCTTAATAATAGGAAAAGAGAAACATGAGCTAACAACAAGATGGCTGTGGTATGCAAAAAATGTGGCCTTCCGGACGATCTATGTGCATGTGGAGAACTTGATAAGGAAGAAACAAGAATTGTTGTCAGACTAGAAACAAGAAGATTTTCGAAAACAACAACAATGATCGAAGGAATTGATCCAAAAATGAGCGACTTACATCATATCGCGAAAGAGTTGAAGAGTAAGTTGGCTTGTGGGGGGACGGCTAAAGCGGGATTTATTATGCTCCAAGGCGATCATCGGGACGATGTAAAGGATTACTTGGTCAGGTTGGGCTTTACCGAGTCTGCCATTGAGGTCCAATAAAATTAGTTTGTGTAACAACCATTTAATTCCACATAAAACTTTTAGTCCTGATATTTTGATGGATTTAAGTTACTCACAAAAGTTCCCATCAAGGGATTTACATAATTCCTCAATGAAAAATTTTGAATTCCAGTAGCAACGGATAAACGGGGAAAATTCAATTAATGAGGCATAGTTAAAGTTTCAAATGAAGCTTCAAACCCTTGTACCTGTTTCTAATCGTAACTTCCGTAACACCCGCTGCTTCGGCGACATCCTTTTGAGTCTTGTTCTCTCCATTCATAACACACGCAACATAGAGGGCTGCCGCTGCCAAACCCATTGGATCCTTCCCAGCTGAAATCTTCCCTTCTTCTGCCTTTTTGAGGATTTCAAGCGCTTTTCTTTTTGTCTTCTCAGATAAACCAGCTTTGCTTGCAATTCTAGCTACACATTTAACGGGGTCGACTACAGGCATCTTCAAGTCCAATTCTCGGATGAGCAATCTGTAGCATCTAGCAACATCTTTCTTCTTGATATTACTCGCGTTCGCAATATCCTTCAATGTTCTAGGAGTTTCAGTATCTCTGCAAGCGGCATATAAAGCAGCTGCCACAAGAGCCGAAATTGATCTCCCTCGTACAAGTCCCTTTTCAAGTGCCTTTCTATAGACATAGGCCGCTTTCTCAATTACTGCATCTCCGACAGCGAGTTTATCCTTTAGCCTGTCTAATTCGCTGAATGCTTGCCTGAAATTCCTGTCAACAGGTTCATGAACCTGACTTCTACTATCCCATGTTCTAAGCCGTTCGATGGTGCTTTTCATTGATGCAGATAATGGTTTACCGGATGCGTCTTTATCGATGGGTCCTATTATTGTAGCAAGGCCCATGTCGTGCATAGCAAGGGATGTTGGAATGCCCGCTCTACTTCTATCCTCGTGTTCCTCTTTTGAGAAAGCTCTCCATTCTGGTCCGGTTTCTTCAATCCTTTCAGTTATGACAAACCCGCAATTTCCGCAAAACATTTCACCGCTGGAGTTATCCGTAACCATAGGCCCTTTTCCACACCTTGGACACCGATCAGTAAAAAGCGAAATGTCTTTAACCAATATTGCTCACCTTAAAGTTCCGAAGCATAACAACACTACTATATATAGTTTATTCTTATATATATGTATTAGCACAAAAGTTTTTTAAGTAGTATGGCAATTTTGTAAAATATTCATAAAACCATAAATAAT
>DASWDL010000397.1:0-9863 GCA_036395315.1 Nitrososphaeraceae archaeon | reverse complement strand
GACGTCGCAGGGGAAGATGGCATCCACACGTCTCTGCGTTCAGAGGTATTAAGGGGGGTTATAAAAGATACAAAACTTGGTATTGTTTCCTTAGTTTTAGACAAGATATTTTATCTTGTGAGCAAGAATGTGCCGAAATTTGCAATCGGAATGAAGGAAGTGAATGAGGCTGCCAAGTTGAAGGCTATAGAGTATCTATTGTACTCCGATACAGTCTTTCAGACTGCTACAGAGGAAGAGACTGTGTGTTTGTTAAACAAGATAGAGGCCTTCGGGGCAAAGACCTACGCGTTAGATTCGTCAACAGATATTGGACTGCGGATATCGTCACTAGGCGGCATCGTGGCGCTTTTAAGATTTGCCATTAGGTAGTAGTTTCCATTCTTTCACATTGATTCAAATTGTGGGAGTTAACTAAGAGGCAACGTGACGGATTCCATCCACTCTAGATAATCGCTCGAAATTGATTGCATTTTAAGTTCGACTACTTCCGGGACTTCATAAGGATGAAGGCTGATGATTTCTCTCTTAAGATTTGCTAAATTGGGAGTTGTCGTTTTGAACAGGCATAGAAACTCGCGTCCATTCTGAACCCTGCCCTTCCACGTATACACAGAGTTTACATTCATTATATTCACGCAAGCACACAATTTTCTTTCTAAGAGCTTCCTTGCCACTTTTGTAGCATTCTCTTTTGATGGAAAGGTGGACAATACAATCGTACCTTTTGTCAGTTCTTTTCTTTCTCTATTGGCTTTGCCTCTCATGTTTGTCCAAGTAGTTTTACCCAAATTAATTTATTTACCCTATAGGGTAATAATTAGGTTCTATCAATTTTTCGTTTTCTGCATCCATTGGTCTAAAATACAAATGAGAATTCCAAATATTTTCGACTATAAGTAAATTTCATTTCCGCTTATTTTAGATGGTACAATTCTACTGAAGCATTGACAATGATTGGATACCTGTAATATTTCTTTACAGTAACAAATCTAAAAGATCACATTGAGAGGCTAATCTACAAATGCAGCTGGGGGGAAGGTAGAGGACGGGTAGGAATAATCTATTGTGTTCGTTCTCCAATGGAAGATCTCGAGTTGTTGCTAAATGAACCATTGCTAAAGGATCCGAGTGGGACATCCGGGAAATTATCCGTTACTCTTTGTTCAGCAATAGCGCTTGCCTCTGCAAGAATATTCTCAGTTTCCTCGCCAGCACCAGAATTTAGGGCGAACCCCACTTCTCCTGCAGTATTTGCATTCATCATAATATCTCCAAATATGTCATTGATCTCACCTAATTCAGTATCAACATTTGGCATTACCCCCGTCAAACCACTTTTTACCGTAGATAAAGTGCCTACTGCTGGTTTTAATGCAGCCATAGCATCACCCAAATTTATGGTTGACTCTAGTCTCATATGCACTTGCTCAAGTGACATTTTTAGTTGTGAAACGGTTTTAATTGTTTTTCTAACTTGAGACAATTCGTTTGAGAGCATTTTACTTTGTGGGCCTTCGTGGTGTTGTAATTGAGTAACGATCTGGCTAAAGAGGGATCGATCCTTTGCTTTCAATTTATCTAGCAGAGTGTCTAGTTTATGGGTTTGAATTCCTAATCGGTTCTTTGCTGATTCCATAGTTGGTTTTAGCGGTTTTGGCGAACGTAAGGTCTCCCTTATTTTATCTGAAGAATCTTTTTTTGTCTCCTTAATCCAGTGATTAGTAAAAGTTGCCATCAGAAGTTTTGTCATGTACAGCACGTTAAAGTATACTGTCAGAATTGAACAACCTTGTAGTAATATTTTCTAAACATCCTGTAGTCGCTTTCTAGTACTATGTTCCATTTTTATTCTCAGCGCTGTCCGAGAAAATACATGAGAATGAAGTGTGCGTCGTTAACGCTTAAAATCCCTAGCCTCTGTCTGATGATTCTGAATAGGCAAATATCAAAATATTTGAAAGATAATTTAATTCCAACGTCATCGATTCTAAACCTTGACAGTAACTATTATACCCCTGACAATATCGTGAGCATAATTAGTTATTTCAACTATGAAGATAGACAACTGGTGTAAAGTCGACGAGGCCATTAGTGTTGCCCTCAACGATGAAACATTTAGGCAGTATGCTGGTTTGAATTATGATGAAAGGGTGTTAAAGCGTTTAACTTCGATGATCATGCGGAATGCTGAGATTTTTATAGAACTCTTCGATGGGCCCCGACTGCTCTATTTATCAGCGGTTGAAACTATTGCTAACGCCAAGTCAAAACACCTAGAGTTGAAACTACATAGAATAAGAACCCAAAAAATAATCAGTGATAGGAATTTCAAATTTAACAATGCACCTGTTACTTGGAATACTTGGAGGCAATTTAACAGCATAGAAGAAGATCCATTGGTACGCAAATCTGTTTTCAACGAATTCATCGAAAAAACGCGTTTTATTGCGCCAGTCATTGAAAAAAGATTTGACATCATAAGAGAAGTTTACTCTTCACTACTGGAAAACCAAAAACAATCAGACACGGGGAAGACAAATCACATGCTGAATCCATTATCAGGATATCTTGAAAGCGAGGGCATTACATTTTCAAAATTAAAAAATTTTATCACTCTAATGGGAAAGCAAGCAAGAAAACCATTTTCTGAAGCAATTTTACTATCTTCCAAGATCATAGGGCGGCACCCTGAATATTTTGATGATTTTTACTTCTTCCGAAACCGAATTTTTAGAGACGTAGAAAAACCATTTATTAAAACTGATGCAGTAACTTCTGTTAAGAGGAGCTTAAAAGCAATGGGTTTCGATTTAGCTGTCATAACTTTTGATATTGAGAATAGAGCTAGGAAGTATCCGTCTCCTATATGCTTCTTCGTCAAGATCCCCGACGATATTAGAGTCTTGTATAAGAGTGAAAGTCCTTACTTTGACTTACAAGGTTGTTACCATGAAACGGGACATGCAATCCATGCAGCCTCTATAGATAAGAATCTGGCTTATGTCGATAAATACAAATTCCCTATGGGGATTGCTGAGATATTTTCAATTTTTCTAGAACGGCTTACGCGAAACCCTTTGTACCTTGCATCTGTTTTAGGCATACGTGACAAAAAAACTTTAGATGATCTTACTGAAAGGAATAAATTTATAGAATTGTTCTTCGTATCTTTCTATGCCGCCAATTCACTCATGAAATTGGAATATTGGACAAAGAACCTTATGATTGAACAAGCAAGCGAACTTTACGAACATTTGATGAGAGAGTACACTGGTTTTGAAATGCCGGGACAATATTGGATGTTACATCACATTCTTCCGGAAGCTGTAATGTATGTACCGAGTTATCTAATAGCTGCAGTTAGGGCTGCGGAGCTTGAGAAATATCTGCGAGATAAATTCGGCGAAAAATGGTGGGAAGATCCACTGGCTTCACGTTCTCTAAAGGAATTCATGTCTAAAGGGGCAAGGATAGACTTGTGTCAGTTTTCTAATTTAGATCGGAATATCTTTATGAAGGAGATTATCAATCTTTAGGTTCGTGTTTCTTCTTGGTATGAAGGAAGAACCATGCGTACAATGTAGGAGAAAATAATTGGTAGCGGTTCCAAGAAGGCAGTTTACGCTGCGCTTTTCGGAAATCTTGGAATAGCAGTAGCTAAGCTCATGGCAGCCATAATGACTGGAAGTAGTGCGATGTGGTCTGAGAGTTATCATTCCCTTTCCGACACCTTTAACCAAGTATTATTGTGAGTTGGTATTAGAACCAGCAGGAAGGTCCCTAGTGAGACACATCCATTTGGCTTTGGAAAAGAACAGTTCTTTTGGTCCTTCGTTGTTGCTACCTTACTTTTTGGAATTTCTGAAATATTATCATTAGAAAAGGGGTTTACATCTTTATACAATCCCATTCCTAGAATAGAGAATATAGGCATTAGCTTTGTGATACTCCTTATTTCTGCAGTATTCGAAGGTAATGCACTTAGGATTGCCTTCAAATTATTCAGAGACTATTGAAGCAAGAGGTAAAAAATTATCTATGGGCATGATATTAACAGAGTTTCAGGAAAGCAAAGATCCAACGATTTTGACTGTAATGGTGGAGGATTCTGCAGCTCTCCTGGGGATAGTGATAGCTGCCATCGGTCTCTACATATCCGATGTGACTGGAAATACAATATATGATGCATTAAGTTCCGTCGCTATTGGAATTGTACTGATGCTATTTGCCTTCTTTTTGGCGAAAGAGAACAGGGGTTTGTTAATAGGTGAAGCCATTTCAAGAAAACATTACAACAAAATAATTGAGTCAGTTCTTAGGTTACTCGAAGTCAATCGTGTAATAACACTTCGTACCATTCATTTTGGACCAAAAGATGTTCTAGTGGCAATGGAAGTTAGTTTAGCTGATAATATGAATACTGATGGAATTGAACTCGTCATAGATGCAATAGAGGAAAGGGTGAGACAAGTGCTTAATTTGCCTACACCTTCAAAGATTTATGTTGAAGTCGAAAGTGATAGCAGCCCATTCCGGTTAAAGAGATATTCTGACAGCCTTCGGGGAAATAAGAGATAATTCCTAATTACCTTATACCTTATTAACATCACTGACGAATTAGATTTAACCTTAATTACTCACGAAGTAGTCATATATACGAGTTGGCGTATTGAATCATTTACTATTTGGGGTATCATCTAATTTTTTAAATATTGTGTTGTAACTCCCTTGGAATGATAGACTAATTGAAAGCTATTACAACTTTTTGTAGTAAAATGATAAATGGTCCCTTACTGAAGGGCTAAGTCTAAGATAGAATTCGATCTACTGAGCACGACTCTCAAGATAAGCTAAAATCAAATGCAATAATTCAATTCAATTGGACTATTCATTGTCAACCACCTATTCCTTATCAATGAACTCGTTTGGCGACGGAGGATCTGGATTGAGACCCTTCCTCTTCCTTATATCTAATATGAGCGACTTAAACAACGATTGTGGCACAGGCTGCCAGTTCTTGAAGTACGTATTCCATAAGGCCTTTCCGGCAGTTCCTCCTCTCATGATTTCTGATAAATCGAAGGTTTCCGAAGCTGGCACTTCCCCTTGAATTATTGAGATGACACCTTTTTGATCGACATTCAGAAGCTTTCCTCTCTTACCGGACAATATACCGGCAACAGTCCCAATCTGCTCTTGGGGACATTTTATCTCAATCCCTAGGATAGGTTCAAGCAAGATTGGATCGGCGATAAGCATAGAACCTAGCATAGATCTTCTTGTTGCTGGCATTAGTTGTGCTAATCCCCTATGAGCAGGATCCTCATGAGGGACAAAGTGATGCAGAACAAACTTTAGACCGCGTACGGTTTCACGTGCCAATGGGCCGGAGTGCACTACATCATCGAATCCGGATCGTATAGAATCTATAGATTCTTGTATAAATTGAACACCTTTTGTCTCATCAACGAGTAAATTGCCTGAGGGATCCACCGCCGCGACTTTTCTCGCTTGATCAGCTTCCCAGCCTTTACTTCTTAATAATTTTGCCATTTCCTTTCTATCAAGGTCTTCCCTTATCTGACCGGATTTTATCAGATCGATGATATCTTCTGCCAGTGGTTCCACTCGCATGAAAATCTTGTTATGTCTATTTGGGGATTTGCTCATGATAGGCCCCGCGCTGGATCGAATTGATTCCCTATAATTGATCAAAGGTTGTGTAGTAGTAATTTCAAGTCCTGCCTCTTGAAGAAGAGAGGTTGCAATTTCAAGATGAAGTACACCCATTCCTGCCATTAGCGTCTCTCCCGTTTCTTCATTGATCTTGACGATAAGATTTGGATCTTCAACGGTAATCCTTCTCAAAGCCTCTACTAGTTTGGGCAAGTCCTTTGGATGTTTTGGCTCTACTGCAATAGTAACAACTGGTTCTGATACGTACTTTATAGATTCGAAAGCTGGTATGTTCTTAACCGTTGAAAATGTTTCGCCCGCCACTGCATAATCCAATCCCAGAAGAGCTGGGATATTTCCAGCAGGTAGTAAATTTACTAATTCACGCGTGTTACCCATGTAGATATTCACTGATTGTACTTTGCCTGTTCGCTTTGCATCAAGCAAAAAAAGTTCATCGCCATCCTTTACGGTACCGGAAAATAGTCTGCCTGTAGCTACGCGGCCGGCCTGTTGGTCAACATTAATGGTTGTAACCATCATAATTATGGGACCGTTGTCATCACAAGCGAGCAGCGCTTTTCCTATGTCCGAATCTAGATCACCTGGCCATATTTTTGGGATTCTGTATCTCTGTGCAACATGGGGCGGAGGGTGGTGTTGTACAACCATTCCTAATACTGCCTCATGCAATGGGGCTTTCTCTGAAAGCTCCTTAATTAGACCAGAATCATCCGAGGTGTAAGCATCATAGACATCTTTGAAACTGATTCCTCTCTTTTGGGCCATGTTATAGTTAAAGCCCCACCTATCCTTAGCTGATCCAAATGCCACGCTGTTTCCTTGTATACTAACCTTCCACTTGTCCTTGAGCTCAGGCTCCGCATAGATATCTATTAATTTATTGAACTCTGCAATAATGTTTGATAACCATTTTTGCATTGCTTGGGGATCCAGTCTTAACTCTTTAACTAATCTGTCTATCTTATTGATGTAAAGAACAGGACGTACTCTCTCTTCTAGTGCTTGCCTAGTCACGGTTTCAGTCTGGGTCATAATACCTTCGACTGAATCAGAGACAACTACAACTCCGTCTATGGCTCTTAAAGCACGGGTGACTCGACCAGTAAAGTCAATGTGCCCGGGAGTGTCTATCATATTGATCACGTAATCTTTTCCTTCGTGCTCATAGTAAAGTGTCACATTCGCCCCCCTTATTGTCATCTGCCTATTTTGTTCAAGCTTCATTGAGTCAAGAGCTAAAGCTTGCCCTGCGACTGTTGGGGATATAATACCCGACGCAGCCAGTAAACTATCACTCATAGTAGTTTTTCCATGATCTACATGAGCAATAACTCCAAAGTTACGGATTTGGTCTTTATTTCCAATGAGTCTCAGAATATCTTGAGTGGATTTGAACTTGGGCATGAGTACAGACCAGAAAAAATCTGTACACCGTTATTAAACCTTCCTTATCATCTCCATTAGAAAAGACTAGGCCAAATGGAGGCTTGAAGTTCACTTCAAATCATAGTGGGATGCAATTGGTTCGATGTTTCTACAATTTTATTTAATTTGCAAATATCACCAGTTTTTGTGTTCGTATCAGACAAATATCAACTTGCATATTTTCTAAAAGAAAATATGACAGGATACTAGCTAATTTGCTGTGAAACACATAACATTAGGTCATACGCCGGATGCAGATGATGCGTTTATGTTTTTTGCGATTGCGACTGGAAAAGTTTCCTCACCAATGTTAGCGATTGAGCATGTGATTGAAGACATAGAGACGCTCAATAGGCGTGCAATAAATCATGAACTAGATGTCACTGCAATTTCAGCTCATGCTTACGCATATGTTGAAGACTATCTTATACTGCGTAGTGGAGCAAGTTTTGGATTAAATTATGGTCCGGTGGTAGTAGCTAAAAGACATATGAAAATTGCAGAATTGAAAAACAGTCTGATCGCAATACCAGGCAAAATGACATCTGCAAACTTATTATTGAAACTCCTAATTGGTAACTTTCGAAGTAGGGTGGTGGACTTTAGTTCGGTACCACAAGCGGTATCATCTGGAATTGTGGATGCCGGTCTAATAATTCATGAGGCTCAAATTTCGAGTAATACAGAATTCTATACAGTGGTAGACTTGGGGAAATGGTGGCACAAAATTACTTCAGGTTTAGCTGTGCCACTTGGGATTAATGTTGCCAGTAGAAGGTCTATGACATTAGAAGAAATTAGAGAATTTGATTCCGTTTTCAGAAAATCTATTGAATACGCTACGAGCCACGAGGGCGATGCGTTGAATTATTCCATGGAGTATGCACGAGGTACCTCTAAAAAATCGATGGAAAGATTTGTCAGAATGTACGTTAACGAACTCACTGTAGATATGGGGAGCGAAGGGGAGAAATCAATTGCTCTATTGCTGAAAAAAGGTAGGGAACAAAATATCCTATCTTGTAATAAGATCTTATTTTCAGGTATCAATGAAGACCTTAAAATGACATAAAGATTTTCACAATCTAAAAAGTTAGTGGATTATTAAGGGCTAAGATTATTAATTATGCACTTGAAGTATATTGAAGAAGGTATCCCGTTGTGCAGGTATAGCCTTAATTTCCCTGATCAGGCTAACCAGTTCTTGGATTGACGTGCCACTTGACTTTCCCGCAGCCTTGAATATCTCTTCTGAAAATGCAGTCCCCACCAAGTCATTTCCTCCGTAAGATAATGCAACTTGAGCCAACTTCTTTCCCAAAGAGACCCAGTAAACTGAGATATTATTTAGGAACTTTGTGAGCATTAGCCTGGAGACCGCAATTACACGTAGATCATAAACCGAAGGACTTTCCCGGGATATCATCCCTTTCTGTTCAAGCTCGGTATTTTCTAGACTGAACTTTAGTGGAATGAATGTTAGAAGGCCGCCGGTTTTCTTTTGTAAATCCCTTGTCTTTATTAGATGATCTATTATGTGCTTGGGTTTTTCTATATGTCCAAATAGCATTGTGCAATTGGACCGTATTCCTATCTCATGCGCTGTGGCAGCAGTCTCTAGCCATTCTTTACCCGAGCACTTCCCTCTAACTATGATACTTCTAATGTCCTCGCTGAATATTTCTGCACCGCCGCCCGGAAGGGCATCAAGTCCGGCCCTCTTTAGACGCAAAAGTATCTCCTTAACTGAATTCTGAGTGAGACGCGCAATAAAGAATATTTCAGCCGGAGTTAGCGCCTTAATGGTAACAGACGGGAATTCCTTCTTGATCGCTTTTAGCATTTGTTCGTAATACTCTATGCCGAGTTTGGGATGGAATCCTCCAACAATATGAAGCTCTGTAGCGCCCATTTGCTTAATTGCTATAGTGGCTCTTGTTACGATCTGTTCAGTTGATAAGGTATACGAATCTGATTCGTCACCCTTTCTATAAAAAGCGCACAACGGGCAGCTGGCTGCACATACATTAGTATAATTAAGATAGTACGATGACACAAAAGTAACATTCTTACCTATGGTCTTTTCTCGAATCTTATCTGCAGCCGCACCCAATAAAAATAAGTTTTCATCAACCAACAATTCAGTGCCATCCTTGTAAGAGAGCTCCTCCCCATTCAGGGCTTTTTCTAAAGCTTCTGTGCCCCCAGTTATGCTCTGCAACAATCAACTTAAATCTCAGTGAAGAGAAATATAAAATCTTACGCTTGTAAAGAATAAATACCTTTTACTGGCGTCAAAAGATCACGATTGTTAAAGCGTCAGATATTACCTGAACTCGTAGAGAGATCGGATGTTTCTCACATACTTCACGCAGCTTTGAATGGCGAAAGACCAAAACTCAACGACTGTATCAATTTGATTAGGTCAGATGACCCCTATGCAATAGGCATAGTGGGGGGATTCCTTAGGAATAAGATATTTGGGAATACAGCCACTTTTGTAAACAATATCATTTTGAATTATACAAATGTTTGCATAACGTATTGTAAATTTTGTGCTTTTTATCGTGCTCCTGGCCAAGAAGATTCTTATACATTACCAATAGACGAGATTGTCAAACGTGTAGTTACTTCTAGAGAACTTTTTGGCATCAGTCAGGCCTTAGTTCAGGGGGGTCACAATCCCAACCTAGGTATAGAGTACTTTGAGGAGGCTTTTAAAAAGATAAAGGAAA
>DASWDL010000396.1:0-10375 GCA_036395315.1 Nitrososphaeraceae archaeon | reverse complement strand
CTGCAGGCATTGGCTTGTCAAATATCCACTTGTCGGTTTTAGGATCATATCTTTCCACAGTGTCAAGATCTTCATGATGTGGACCCTGACCACCAAATACATAGATATAGCCGTCTAAAGAAGTAGCCGTAAATCCACTTCTCTTGGTCAGCATGGGTTGACGAATGGTCCAAGAGTCAGTTTTGGGGTCATACATTTCATTTCTGTTAAAATTCGTTAGTGCTTCGTCAGTATCCTCGGATCGAATTCCGTCACCTAAAATTCTTCCTCCGATGGCAAATAATTTTCCATCAATCACAGCAGTCTGAAGATGGTGTCTTGCAGTTGGCATGGGTGATTTTATCGTCCAAGAATTAAATTTTGGATCATAGGCATAATTCGTATTTTGGGGTATGTGAGAGGAGTTCAGACCTCCAACTACATATAATATACCGTTAATGAATTCTGCATTTTTTGCACCGCCTATCGGCGATGGTAACGATTTACCTTCTTTCCATTTATTATTTTGTGGCTCATAAATGAATAATTTGTCAGTAGGTGCTTTTTGCCCAACGAATCCACCAACTACATATATCTTACCGTCATTTACTGCAGATGCGGAATGATCTAGCGGGAGCGGCATAGGTGATACAACATCTTTAAGCCATTTATCCTTCGCAATATCGTATACTTCTACCGAGTCTTTTCGATCTCCCCCAGCTGCAGCTCCTATATCCTCACCGCCAATGGCATAAATTTTGCCATCTAAAATAACTGCTGTAAGCTCATTCCTTGCAGTCGACATATTCTTGCCAATAGTCCAATATGACTCGTTAACTTGTTTGATTTTAGAAAACTCTTCAGTCGAGTACCCCTCAATATTTAACAAAATTAAGATTAAAAACCCCAAGCAGAGCGAGGTAACACTTAGCCACGAAAATGAACTTGAATGGACTAGATTACGCATAATAAATCATGAAGCGCTATACGTTGCATAGATAAAATCGTTTTCCAATAATACTTTAGCCAAATTTTCCGAAGGCTAAACGTGCAAGGCAGATCCAACACACGAAAAAGATAGGCTCAAGAACTCCCTTTCTACAATTTTTACAATTCTGTCTTCTGCCCATTGATATACCTCTTCCTTGGTAGATACGCTTTGTATTGTGCCCGAAAATAGGGATAACTGATAAATTAAATATTTTATATAGACAAGCAAGTCTTCTCCAGAAGATGCAAATTTCAATTGTAGGGAGTGCGCTTCCAAGTTTAAATCTCTAGAGGAATTGGACAAGCATATGAAGAAAGATCATGACCTAAAAGTAAGACTATTCCCAGAAAATTCTAATTAGTCCTAACAAATTAAATTGGCGACCCTATTTGTGTTGGCAGTGTCACCCAACTTTGTATCTCAAATTATGCTTAGTCAAACCCATATTAATTTGCTGAATGGTACAATTATTGAGTTTAACGAAGTAAAATTTAATCCCACTTTTAAAAATCGGATAAATGATTTATTTTCTACTTATAACGAAGCGTGTAACGAACAATACAGGTCATACTTCAAGACTTACTTGTAGAAATACAACCAACCAAAGTTAATGATTCTTTGCTTGTAATAATTCTTGTTGCGACGCGACTGACAACGGCTAAAAAAGAAAAACGGCTGCAACAGAAACAGCCCGAGGGAAAGCGCTTGAATCGAGACGCATTAAACATAACCCAATATGTATTTTCTAATTGATTAATCTTAAACCAAATTCCATTAATGCCTGAAAGTCCTTATCAAAGGTGTACAAATACGCCCCTTTGTTGATGGCTGTTGATGCTATCATGATGTCTGTTCTTTTGATCTTTTTCCCCCTATTCTCCAAGTTAATCTCCAATCGTGCAGCTTCCTGCGCATCTTCGTTACTAAAGTCGAAGACTCTAAAGAGAAACAACTGTTGGAATGGTCTGGAATACTTCATTAGACCGTACAGCGCTTCATACATTGTTATCGATGTGATAGCCACATCATCTTCAGTGGATTTGATTTTTTCGTAAATTTGGTCCCCCTTCTTAGAAATTTTATCGGCCACTTCAATTAATACATCGGTATCTATTATAATCAAGTTCTATGTTCACTCCGTTTCAAAGCAATATCTGAAAGAATTTTATCCTTGACATCTCTATCGAATTCTATTGACCCCTTGAGTTTCTTTAGTGCATTAATACCACCGTGCAAGTCCTTTTCTACAAGCCTTTCAAATAAGTCGCTGAAGCTCTCATCTTTTCCCTTCTGGGAGACCAATTTTTTGTATACATCGTCCTTGATCGTTATCGTCTTCACCAATTCGGTACTCGTTATTATGTTTAAACTGTATTTAAACGTATTCGTAATTTTGCTTATACAGGGCAAGCTCGGGAAAAATCCCATGGCCGTGAAGCGGGAAATGTATCATTGAAATTTCTAATTCTAACTCATGACAATCAGTTTTGGATTTGGTAAATGATCACATATGGATGCAGAGTTGGAGTTCATGGAGTTCATGATATTTATCATGAGTTCATGATAGATGTTGGTGTTATGATTTCAACAGCGAAACGGAAGATAAATCTGTTGCAGCTAAAACAAGGACAGCACTATACACCTTAGAGAGCTGTAATCCTCTCTAAGTTAGATTTTCTCATCTTGGAGAACATTTAATCAAGCCACGTTTTTTGACAATAGATGGATGATTGGATCCCTTTCCTTTTGATTGAAACCGTATGGGTATGTCTATGTTTTTATTAAAAGAGGTACAGGGTTTTCCTGGCCAGGCATATTGACGTCCAGCTTTAACTGAGCAATCATTTCTTGCAAGATCTGAATCAACCGCTTTCTTTGGGCTTTATCCGTTGAGCTCCACTTTTCTTTTTCGGCTCTTTTGTGTGCCAGTTTATATTTGAGGCCAGTCATTGATGTTGAATAATTGTTAGCGTCTAGCTTTTTGACATTCTGGTGCGTTAAAATATACCAGTTATACTCCGTTCTTCAGCTGAAAATCAGTTCTAAATTTAAATCAGGAACTAACTCATAGAGTCGTGAAATTAGGGCATTTACACCCTTTACAGCGGTGAAATTTATCTTCAGTATTGGTATCAAAGACATGATCTTCTATGTCATGTGAGCACGTCTTACATATTTTATATCTGTCGCTCATTTTAAAAAACTAGACCCCGTAAGTTATTAAGTTAACTGAGCACGCAGAAATAGCAGAACCCGACGGCTGTGGGCGGGCCTTTTTGCTCATCATATTGCCGGTCCGGTCCATCGATTCTTAATTCTTTAATATTTTGAAGTGCACTATTTTATCACGACATATTTCATTCGGTGGGCCAGGCTATTCCAAATGTAAACAATGACTCACTGCTGGCCCATCGAATTTCTAAGTCCAACGTTATGAAAGACATAGTTATGATCACTTTATTCATCATCTGTGGGCCAAGAGCTTCGTCAAAAATGCGTCCATCTATTCATGTCTTGGCCCATCGACTTTTAATTGAAGCTGTAGGCGGAGGCGAGGTTGAAAAAGAGTATTACTTCAAATGGTTAAGGCTTCGTATCTAACGATTCGACAATAGAAGTAGCGTTAGTGGAATTAGTGTTATTGCCATTACGCTGTTGTGACAGTTGAATACATTTCGCCGTGACATTGTCAGATGGTTCTGATGGACATTCATCAGACGACATACATTCAGGACCCGTGTCAGCAAGAGAACCATTTGGGCATCGGATTTTTTCTTCTGTTCCTTCTGCCGTTGTTACCTTCTCCGGTTGTCCTATTTTATCACCGCCAGTATTTTGTCCAGGTTGAGTTACCTGACTCGATACGCTCTGTACAGGCGCTAGAATATTAAGACCTAGTGTAACTAGTGATATGCACATGAGAATAATGGTAGCAACCACCCTGCTCATTTTGATATATTCATCTAAATATTAGTCAATATCACTTTTATCGATTGAACTTTAGGGCTTAAATCTTTAAACCGGCGAGAAATTATAAGTTATGATGCCAGATAAGCGATCAGACCGGTTGTCATCTCTAGAATATAAAAATGATAAAATGTATCTTGGTCTTATCTATCTTGAATAAGGGCAATCTTTATACTTAAGAGAAGGCTTCCTTTGCAGCTTTTTCCATCTCTTCCGGGCTAACATCTTTCTGATGGGTGGCAATCGACCAGATATGTCCGTAGGGATCTTTTAGTTGCCCATACCTATCTCCCCAAAATGTATCAGTCATTGGCAGAATGGCCTGGCCTCCCTCAGAGAGAGCCCTATTATAAACTTCGTCTGCATTTTCAACGTAGAGATACAGAGAAACTGGGCATTTGCCTGTTGCTGACGGTGCGAAAGAATTCATATTTGGAAACTCATCAGATAATGTTAAAATCGAGTCGCCAATTTTGATCTCAGCGTACATTATACTCTTTCCATCTGGCGCATAATTTCGATAGATGTGCCCCAAAAGCCCTATTATAAAATTCGATGGCCTTATCGGCGTCTTTGACTACGAGGCAAGGTGTTATACTATGAAAACCGTGTCTAACTGGGTTTATTTTATTATTCATCAAAATTATTATACTAGCATCTTATTTAAGACAGTCAAAGTTTTATTTTTTGCAAATATCAAATAATACTGCCCTTGCAGGTGATCCGTCTATGCCTTTTAGCAATAGCGGCAAACAAACAAGGAACATCCGTTTTCTTAGAAATTTTTTCAGGTTTGAATTAAGGCCCTCAATAATGCCAATACCCTTAGATAATAGTGTCTTATGGGTCCAGCCCTCTGTGAACCCATATTTTTCCACACTATATGAATCAATTCCAACACATTTAATTTTGTGATCCACGATCCATTTTGCGGCAGAAGGTTCAAGATAAGCAAAGTTCTTCCTAGTACTATCCCGATTCCAGCTGTTACTTGTGCCACTATAAAGTAGTAAAATGTCCCCGGCTCTTATCTCCTCCCTCTGTTTATCAAGGTCATAATCATTAATACCTCGGCCCGCCTTTTTTTTGGACATATCCAGAATAATAGCTTCACCAATATACCTATCCAGACAAACGTTATCGATGCTCTTGCCGTTAGAGATGAAATGTTTAGGGGCGTCTACATGAGTACCAGTGTGAGATCCTATCGTAAGCTTGGTAACATTGACCTTGTCAGTTCCCAGCATAAAAATGGGATCGAACTCGGGTTCGGGCTCGCCTGGATATACTGACATATCCTTATGTAACAGATGGGTCAAATCATGGAATGATTTAGTTGAAATTGTAAAGATACTGCGAAATTCTTCTTTACCGCTATTCACGAGTACACTAGCGGCCAATACTATTCAAACTTGATCTTTTTGCCCACATTTAACGAAGTTGGTTGTACATAAAGATTATCTTTATTTAAGAATTAATCTTATATACGGTGGCATAAACAAAGAATCATGACCTTATCAATTAATTGTAAGGATGCAGGGGATCCAGTGTGCACTCATACCATGTATGGGGAGAAGGAAGAAGAGCTACTAAAAAATGCTAAAGAACAGTGGAATGAAGAATTATCCAAGAATCAAGAGAAGTTTAGAAAATTAATAAAATCATCGTAGAGTTATTCACCCTTTATTTTTGTCAAGTTCTATATTGAAATTGGAAAGGACCTATTTTCAAAATCAGTTAGTAAGTATATATTCAATCTACCAAATGAAATAAGAATTGATTTGCAATACCGAACTAATTTGTTTATCAAGTGTAATAGTTTGTCTACTGATTCTACTTACGCAGGGAAGTGTTTCTGGCTATACTGGAAAGGAAGTGGTTATAAGTTTAGGAAATGCACAATCCTTTCCTGTAAACGCAACCACCAACAACCGAATCATAGTCAATGTAAATTATTCAACATCTGACACTACCCTCGTCGGTCAAAAGATTAACGCAGTCATGAAAGTCCACACATCCAATGGAACAGTAATAAAAACCACATCGTTCCCTTCTGGATTCATTGCTAACAAGACTGATAGTGCGAGGATGGTAACTAATGTACCAAAATCTTACGCACATAATGTTACAACCGAAATTGTGTTTATGGATTTAAGTAAGATTAATACATTATCTAATATTGTGAAAGTGCAACCAGTAATATCTGGCTCAATCAAATAACTATAACGATACTATATAGTCAAATGACCCTCAGTAGATCCTAAAGAAAAAACAAAATTTCGGTTTATAATCTCTGCCAGAATGGCGCCGGCAGCTCTAGTTTAGAGTCCTTTCAACAACGAAAAGATTTTTACATCCATTCCAGCGGCTTTTGCGTTCTCTAAAAGTTCTGGTGAGGGATCGCCGTAAATTGATAGCGAATACGGTGTACCGAATTTTTTAAAAAATATTTCCTGGAACTCACGAAGATGGTCTTGATGCGCCAATGTAGCTTCAGAACTCTCATACGTCTCACGAATTTCGCACTCCGTCTTATCATTACTAAGAAACCAGTCGGCTTGAAGTATTCCAGTATCTTTCTCCTTTACTTGCTTGATATATTCAATTACGTGTCTCTTGAATTCTTCCAACATACTGGTCGGAATTTTGATCTTAGCGCTAACTTGTATTCTAGACATAGGGTCGAGCTGAAATACAGAAATATTTAAGATGAATGGTGCGGAAATTCTGAATAGACAGAGTCTTGAATAATAAGAATGCCTTTAGAGGAGCCGTTCTTCTTTGCATATAAAAGTAATAAAAATGAGGCTGATACTTGTTATCAGTAATAATTTTCATTATCTTATTAACAAATTTATCTTATATATAACCCTCAAACTCCTCGTGCCACAGCAAAAAAATTTATAAAGTTATAGGCTACTGTGTCGGAGTTGGACTAGTCATATTCCCTGCACCGCCGGCTGTAGCATTTGTCATATTCGCTCCTGCCGTCATATTACCTGCTGTCATGTTACCTCCTGTTTGGTTGCCTGTCATATTCTGTGCGTTAACAATGCCGGACCCTGCGGCTGCAAAAAGAGAAATAATCGCTGCCAAGGTAACAATTGCTGGTAAGACTTTTGATTTAGTTATCATACCCTGAGTGTGTCTTTATAGGTTATAAGGCTTACACTACAAAATTAAGATGGGCATAATTTAAAATTCCATTTGTCATTTGATTTATCGAAATTCATTCACTCAATACTCGCTCGGTAATTATACAAATAACTTTAGAATAAAATTCAGACAGCATTTTGGATCCTGGTTAAAACTGTTATGTTCATTGTAAACCATAAGAGAAGCTGTGGAAACCGGTCATAACCGAAGGCACAGGGACTCAAATTCACTTTTTATAAACAAAAATATTTCTAATTTAGGCAATATCGGGAAAACCATTGTATCGGAGTCGCGTCCTAGTTCGATAGATTACTACTGGTTTACGGTTAATAAAAATGCACTTCTAAATATCTTTGATTTTGTAACTGTGAAAAACCTGCGCGATACCAGGACAATTGGAATAGTACAAGATATGATAGCTGAAATTTCAAAGGTAGAAATGGAATCTTCATTGGCGAATACTAATAGCATTAAAGATCCCACCCACCATGACGAACATAATTATAATAGAGAATATATTCTAGCAAAAGTAGCAATTATAGGAAATACTGGTATTAAGAGCAGAGAAGGACGTTCTCATAAAACCATGTCTGTAAATTTTCCTGTCACTACAGGGAAAGACGTACGCTTTTCTACTAAGGAGGAGGTATTGTTTTCTCTTGGGATCCCGAAGATGGAAACACCCATCTCAGCTGGTATTATAGAACTAAGTAGCGGACTTCAGTTGCCTATCTCACTTGATATGACTTATTTAGCTGGTCCTGATACAGCACACGTAAACATATCTGGAATTTCAGGCAATCGAAAGTCCTCTTATATACTCTTTCTTTTACAGTCTGCTTATCAAACACTCAGAAAAATTGAAAAGAGTCAAAAAAATCAAGAACGTAAAGGAGCATGCCTGATTATTTTTAACACAAAAGAAGATGACCTCCTTTATCTGGACCAAAAAAAAGAAAGGAGAGAAATGGGTATTGAAGCTAAAAGAGCCTTCGAAATATTAGATTTAAACATTGAAGCCTTCGACAATGTAACCTATTTCCTGCCTAGAGGTAAGGACGGTGAGCCTAAATCTCTACATGTCCCAAGATATTTTAAGACATATTCCTATGAACTCAAAGACATTTTTGATAGACTGGACCTACTCTTTTCTAGTACCGTAGACCAGCACGATATCCTGCCCATAGTTAATTATATCCGGGAATCGTGGCCATTGGAGGACAGCACCGGAAAAAATATTTCAAACTGGACTGACCTATCCAGATTTACAGAATATCCCAAGTCGATAGTATCACACATTTCATCTTTGCAGGATTTTATTAGTCATATTCACAGGTTTAGAGAATCGTCAATGTTTGTAGATAGGAAAGTAAAAAGTACCTATTTGGGTAACCAAATTACAAACGTAAAGACGGGCGATGTATTTGTTATAGACATTGCTCCGCTGCCTTCAATTGAAGAACAGGCCTTCGTAATTGGGGATGTCCTCAAGAGTATTAACGAACTTTACTCTGTAAGATATTCAAATATTGACCATAAGGATATCTCGGCTACTAATCAAGACAATCGGTTCCAGAGACCTCGAACGCATGATATAGGTAAACTGCCAAAGTATATTTTGATTTTTCTCGACGAGATAAATAGGTTCATTCCAAAGTCGCATTATTTCCCAAAGTTTAATCCAGTATCAGAAGAGATCATGAGGTTAGTGATAGGAGGGAGATCTCGAGGAAATATTCTTTTTTCAGCCCAACAGTTTAAGAGTGCTACAGATTATAGATTTCAAGAAAATATCGATCTGCATATTTTTGCCAAACTAGGATTGTCAGAACTAATTACTGGACCTTATTATTCAATGATAGATGATGCAGTAAAGAAAAATATTGCGAGGCTGGAGAGAGGAGAACTAGTATTGGTACATCCAGCCTTTAGATATCCACTGAAAATTTGGTTTCCCCCTTCCTCTTACAAAAGAAAGTAGTTGTCACTTCTGCCGCAAATCCTTTTTCCCTTAAGTAATATAATCTCCCTACAAAATTATGAGAATAATACAAATATCCGACCTCCACATCGGGGGGCTTTTTAAGCAAGAAGTATTCGATAGACTTGTCAGCGAAGTAAATAACGATTTGAGGCCAGACTTGGTAATTGTTTCAGGCGATCTGACCGACGATGGACTAATATTTCAGTTTGAAAAGGCAAAAGAGGAACTCGAGAAATTCGATTGTCCTAATTTAATAGTGTTTCCTGGTAATCACGATTACCGTCATACAGGTTATCTTTTGTTTGAAAGATTCTTTCCGTCTTCTTCAAAATCGGTACGGGAATTCGATAATGGCAATGTCATAGTAGTGACAGTAAATACATCCAGGCCAGATAGGGACGAGGGTGAGATAGGCAATAAGCAAATTCTATGGATGGAAGAAACATTGAGTAGCTACCGTGAATCAAACGACAAGGGGCTTGACCAGAGGATTAAGATTGTAGGGATGCATCATCACCTAATTGCAATCCCAGACACTGGATATACAAATGTAGTAGGCATATCTGACGCAGGCGATGCTTTACGTGCCTGTTTAGAGAGCGGTGTCGATGTAGTCATGTGTGGTCACAAGCACAGACCATGGATGTGGAATCTGGGCAAGCTGTTAGTATTGTATGCTGGAACAGCATGTTCGTGGAGATACCGGGGAATATTTGAAGACACTTATAATGTCATAGACATTATAAATGGTAAAATTCACGTTGATATCAAGAGTGTTGGGGGCAAGAAGGTACCACTAGAGCAAATTGTAAGGAGATTCACAGATGAAGTAAGGGCCAGGATACCTACTTAGATACATTTACCATTCGCAAATTAAGTATTGAAAATCTGCTAATTACTTGGAATAAATGGACTCGCATTTTATCGAATAGAATTAAAATTTATGGTTAGAAATGTCCCTAACAATAGAAATGAATAGTCTTTTTAATTCGGATACACAATATCGAATTTCCCTTTTTCACTGGCTTTAAAATAGACGTCGGCGTGTTTAGAGAACAATCCAACCTCAATTATGCCTGGTAAGACCTTCAGTTCATGTTCTTTGCCTTCGACGGATACTCCATTTTCAAAGTTAAATTTCGAATCTAATATTAAATTACCATTATCAGTAACATACGGATAGCCTTCCTCTCGCAATCGCAAAACCGGCACTGCATTCAAGTCCTTGAGTCTTCCAAATATGAAAGCAAGCGCGAATGGATGAACTTCAATAGGCACGGGCCATGTAAATGTTTTGA
>DASWDL010000395.1:0-14506 GCA_036395315.1 Nitrososphaeraceae archaeon | reverse complement strand
ACACGCTAGCACCTTCTAAAATACCGTCTTCGTTATAACGAGGATTGATGTCCTGATGTTCTAATTTGCATAATGCGCCTTCACGAATCCCACTGCTAGAAAATAATAATGTTATTAACTTACTGCGAGCATCAACCGCACCTTTGTTCAACATCAACAAAATTTGTTCATGAGTGTATTTCTTGTCATTACCTTTGTCTGGTTTCTTTGGCAGCCATCTTCTAACCCACTTAAAATTAGGACTGATCCTGTTAGACTCACAAAAGTTCTGAAAAGCTGAGATATACATATGAATCGTACTTGCATGGGGATCGTATTCTTTCAAAGTCTTCTTGAACTCTAGTATCACGTCACGTAGCTGGTTTTCCAGTGGCTTGCAGTCTCTGCGTTCGGTAATCTCTTCTTCTGAATATTTTTCATATAGTTGTTCTGTAGTAAGATTAAGCCTCTCGCACATGCAGAATAGGTTATATGTATAATCTTCCCTGGTGCTGTCGTTATCTATTCCGCCTTCAAAATTCTTAAAGGATTTGCCGAATAAATATTTGTCATAGGGTAAATTCCTGCGTCTAGGCTTACGGCTGACTTGATTATCTTCATTATTGAGTTTCTTCACGAAGCTTGTTATCTTGTGAATATCACTGTCTATCCGTTTCTCAAGCAAACTTATCTTGTGCGTGAATTATACATGAGAGTAATTATGTCCAACGACTAATTTCAGCTTAACTTAAAGTTAAAAAGTATTATAATAAAGTCTATTTAAACCAGCAGACTAGGAACCTTTAGAATATGTCGACCCTTAAATGCAAATTATTTAATATCAAATTCAAATTTGATACTTTCTGTTTTTATGGGTATAAAATTAATTCCAAGTACTGACACCTGCATTGTATAATGTCCGGGCTTTTCAAATTTGTAAGGAATGGTAACAATTCCTTCAGCAGTGTGAAGTAAAGGTTGTCCAGTCAAAGCTGATGCTCGAAAAACCTCTTTGTCAAGCTGACTAATAGCAACGTCATAATCGACGTGGACTTGGACAGTTGCGCTTGAGGGTTGTAGAAAGGTTATCTTGAATTTTGAGTCACCCATAGATAGAGGGAAAGGAGAAGCTTGAACCATAACATCTACACTTTTTCCGTCAGTGGGACTCTTTATGGTGGGCGAGGACAAAGGAACTGGACTGGATGTATTAGACAAAGTAGCAGTAACATTAATCATATTCGGATTCATGGAGGTTTTCGAATCATTAGATGTTTCATTCCACGCTGAAGCGAATGGTAAACCATAGTGAACCGCAATTAGAATGTAAAAAAGAAATAGCAGACAGATTGGCGTTTTGGCGTCAAGAGAAACCTTTCTTTTTTGAGTCATAACCTGAACGAGATCTAGAGGAGCCAGAAAACTAATAAACCTTCCACATTTCCTTTCTATTTTTAAATTGTTTTTACAAATAATCTTCGAATTTTTTTCTTTCTTACAATTGTCTACATTTCTCATTATGGCAAGCTCATTTCTTACTTTTGCTGGAATAACCCCCAAAAAAGTGGTCGCGTCATTCTTGTGTATAATCATGTTCATTTTAACTTCATACACTTTTAACCTCAGATTAGAACATTGTTAGGTTAACCTCGTTAATGATTTGTATAGAATCAATGACGGCCGTCAAATTATTTATGCGGAATATTCAAACTGACAGGGTTGTACCCGTCTTTGAACTTCAAGTCGTTTTCATTGATTCATATAGTAGTTACTAATAAAGATACTAATGTTTTGGGTGAGGTGTTATTTCCACTTCCGATCTCTTCAAAAATATCCCAATCAAATCAAAAGTCTCGGGATCTCAGCGATTCACCAATCCCTAGAAAAATAAATGACTTAAATGCTGGTCGGAAATTATCCAAACTAAACGCAATACAGACTTTCTTTCTAATAGTCAGCAAATGTTTACACAATTATGGTTCAATAGGATCAGCATATTAATCTTCAGTGTCTCATCCAAACTTAATCCAAGAATTTCCTATTACGATGTTTCTATATATTTAATAACTTTATATTCAATATGAACAATATGAGTACAGGCAGATACCCCTATGTGACGATTATCATTTTTCTTGCAGCCTTGGCAACTTTAGCAATTATTTTCAACGGGTTTCAAGAGACGGCTGCGGTGGCAATGCCGAACCAAAATGCCACCAACATTTTGAATTCAACTATGCAGGGAGTCATTGATTTAGGAAAAGGCAAACCATTCTCTATGGCTTTTAATCCAGTAACAAATATTCTATATGTTGTTTCTCCCTCAGATTTGAATGGCAATTTTCAAAATATGATATATGTTGTTGACGCGAAAAAGGACATAATATCTGATACTATTAAGATTGGGGATTCCAAACGCGACTTCCTCCGTGATATTGTAGTGGATCCAGTTACTGGAGTAGTTTACGCAACAGGAGAATACCGAATTAATAAGGCCGGTGTCACCTATGAATATGATTCGCTCTATTTAATAAACTCGAAAACTAAAGCGTACAAGCGGATTTCTTTATATTCTGAACCAGAGGAAGGAAAGGAAGGGGATCTATCTGGTATCGCTGCTGATCAAAAAACAAAGACAATCTATGTCGGATCACTATATCCTGAAGGTGGGAACCCCGGAATGTATATTATTGACCCAGTTAAAGCTCGCGTCACTGGAATGTTAGACAAGTGGGAATCAGGTATAAAAGATATCTTAGTTAACCCACGATCCCATCAGATAGTTGCAATAGCAAAGTATGACAATTTGCTCTCAATTATTAACGAATCAACAAATCAAATTGTCCAAAATATTACGGTAAATGATCCGATAGCGATATCTTCCAATCTATCTGGAACTGCCCTATACCTTGCTAGTGGATCTGGCGAGATAAAAAAAATTGACTTGTCTACAGGAAATAATACAAGCAAACCAGTAGGATTGTACGTGCAGGATATCTCATTCAACCCTTACAATAATCTTGTTTATGTGTCCTCTGTGAACAAGACAATGCAATTCTCATCAAATAAATCCGGCTCAGTTGGTAAATTAATTGCACTGGACCCGAAAACAGGTGTAATCGATCAAGTATTTGAATCCGAGGCCGTATTGGGCAAAGTCCTATCAGATCCATCAACGGGAATAGTTTATGTATTGGGATTTGACAATAGCAAAGCAAAATTATTCATAATTAAACCCAATAAGATTAATTAGTTTTTATAACTCACGAACAGTCATGATTTAAGGATGCTAGAATGGGGAAGGCAACATACCCCTGAGATAACAAAAACGATAGATGTTGTTAACAATACCTGAGTATAAAGGATATCAGTTTTAAGATAAAATATCGTAGAGTTTGAGTCCGTTTTTTCCGGAGGTGAACTAACAGAATTGAGTTTACCTAATTATTTGGAGAGATTTATGAATATGGTAGCATGGAAGGACATGAATTTTACTTACTTGAGAAAATGGACGATAATTGGAATGCTCATAGGGCTTTTCTCTGGGGCTATGACAATTCTCTTTTATGTATCTATCCAAATGATATCATCCTTTTTAGTTGGGACAATAGTGGGCTACATAGCGCCTTCTTACGGAATTTCTTCATCGTTATCATCTACATATTCTCTTTCTGTTGATAGAATATGGATAATACCACTAGTCCTTGGTGGAGTAGGATTAGTCATAGGACTAATCACTACAAGGCTTGCCCCTGAGACCAAAAGCGATGGCATTGATAACATTATAGAAACCTTTCACGGTAACAAGGTCGCGGTAAGACCCAGAGTTGCCATAATCAAGCCTATAGTATCGTCATTGGGGTTAGGCGCTGGTGCCAGTGGTGGTCCAGAAGGTCCGATGGGACAAATCGCTTCGGCGTTTGGATCTATCATTGGTAAATTATTTCGGTTAGACGATGATGAAATTAGAATAGCTATAGTCGCCGGAATGGGGGCAGGCATTGGAAGCATTATGAGGTTACCATTTGGTGGAGCATTATTTAGTATAGAATTACTTTATGGCAGGGAATTTATGATAAAATCTCTCTTTCCTGTCTTAGTCGCCTCTCTTACAAGCTATGCTATCTCCGGCATATATCTTGGATGGCTGCCTCTTTTGAGTATGCCCGAATCACTAGCTGTCAAGATTACTGTTCAATCGATATCGGCATTTGCTATTTTGGCCATAATAGTGGGAGCATCCAGTATATTGTACACTAGGACCATCGGGTTTGTTCGAACCTATTTCGAAAAGATTAGAACACCTCAATTCTTGAAGCCAGCATTTGGCTGTGCATTGGTAGGGTTATTTGCCCTTGGCCTTCCTGAAATACTAGGAACTGGTTATGGCTGGCTTCAAGCAGCTATCTTCGGAAATATTGAACTATTGCCAATTTGGATAATAATAGCGGTCCTCCTAGTAAAAATATTTGCAACTGCTATCACTGTGAGCTCAGGTACTGGCCTCAGCTTCTTTGGTCCTTCCTTGGTAATAGGAGGCCTCTTAGGAGCAGCTGTGATTTCCATTTTCCATATGTACGGTCTATTTTTGTTTGTTGATGTTTCGTCGGCGGCGTTGGTGAGCATGTTTGCGTTCTTTGCAGCAGGAACAAAGACCCCATTTTCTTCAATTGTCATGGGAACTGAGATGACTGGTGGGTACTTGTTATTAGTACCCCTTATCATATCCGTCCTAATATCATATATCGTATCTGGCAAGAACAGTTCTATCTTTAAAAACAATATATCGGGATTCTCGATACGAAATAAGAAGATAAACAAGAATTCATTACTTCAACAATTTAAGGCAGGTGATGCAATGGATGCTAACTTCTACGACATTGCCAAAGACGCTGACATTAAAGAAGCCATCCAAATTATGAAGGATACTAACGTAACTGTTTTGGCAGTTACTAATATTGAGGATCAACTTGAAGGAGTTATTCATTACAGAAACTTGGTAGATAGATTTCAAGCGAATAATTCGATGTTGACAGTTGAGCACGTAATGACCAAAAATCCTCCTTGCCTACTCCCTTCAGATACGCTCCAAAAAGGTCTCGAAACTATGGTCCAATCCGGACTCTCCGAGTTGTTTGTAGTTTCACCGGCTGACAGCAAACTAGCCATAGGGATCATAACCTTGGATGCGATTTCAAGGGTGTGCGACGACAGAAGACCAGTACTTTTGGATATTGAGAGTCTCAATGAAACGCAATTTTCTGGCACAAGGAATAGTTCATCAAATTTGCCTTCTTCTGATTACAAGACAAAATTTACAGGTAATCAGATATGGAGCAAGCTAAGGGATTATTGGCCCATCCAATGATTGATTCAGAGTCAAGTAGTCGAGTAGAATTAAAACTTTTAAAATTTTTTGCAAGTGAAATGATTACTGATAATTACCAGAGTGTTATAGTTAACATAGTAGTTGATTTTGAAATAGTCTGATCTCGACGAATATTCGAGTGGTTAGCATTATTGAAATGAATCACAGAAGAATAATTCTGATTTTTAGATTATAAAAAGAAAGAGGGAATTAGGTTACTGCGACCTTACCCTTCATGAATGGATGGAGGGTACAATAATAATCGAATGTGCCTGCTGTATTGAATGTGTGTTGGAACGTCTTTCCTGCAGCAATATAGCTTGAGTCAAATTCGGTGCCCGAATTACCGCCTTCAGGAGTTCCAGAAGTTACTGTATGCAATGTTGTATCTTGATTTGTCCAAGTAACTGTTGATCCTTTAGAAACAGGCAATGTATCTGGTACAAAGTTCTTACCATTGCTCGGAGAAGATGAACCGGGCGAGATCGTGACAGAAGCACCACCTGATGTTGCATTGCCGCCAGTCATATTACCTGTCATATTGCCAGACATGGTTGTTGCGTTATCTTGTGCATGAGCTACTTGTAACTGACCTGACAAAAGCGGACTAAGAGCCACGCCTGCAATCAGGACAGCGCCAATTATAGCTGCCAAAAAAAGATTAGTCATGGACCAACTCTAAGTAATTACTATATTAATACCTTTTAATTTTGTACTCTATATGGCTAATATAGAAAAAAAGAGTTAGATCATTTAATAGTAAAAGCGATAATTGGAGTTGAAATATCTCTTCATGTTCTTCTAGTTCTGAACCACGCCGATTCTTAATGATAAAAGAGTCTGCTTTATTCTGGCTAATCGACTCGCAGGCGAACCGTCCTACCCACGAAAGGACAAAATACTATTCTTCCGCTTCGAAGTTCGGATTGAGCCCAATAGCAGCAAAGCGAAAAGGAGGTGCCTTTTCGTGTATGGATTTTATTTCACTTATTAACTCAGGCGCATTTCTAATCATTAGTTTCGCGGCCTCCTTTACGTACTCCTGTGTCATCCCTTTTGGTAGAAATGGACTCAGGGTTAGGGGTTCCATCTCTCTTGCCACCGACTTCAGCAACTCGATTTCCCGTTCTTTTCTGTCCAGGGTTTCAAGCAGGGGTATGTTCTGCTTGTATTCAATAAGCTCTTTTTCCGTGACCTTATTAGCCACAAATAAGTCTGACCTTCTAAGTCTAGCGTCCCCTAACTCTCGGTCTAGGGCCGCCAACTCGGCTTGCTTTTGTTCTATGAACTCTTGGAGCTTGTCCAATGGATACTCATATTTTTTAGTAAGGGATGAAATATTTTGAACTAGCGCTAACAAAGACGGTATTGGTATTCCTTCTTTGAAACAGTGCTCGTCGAGATTTTCTAAAAGTTCGTCTATCTGGTTGTCACTTAGACCCTTTCTATACAAAAAATTTCGATGTCTTACTGCGGCACTAAAGACTTTCAGATCCCAACCTTTTTTCTTCAGTTCGATGGCCGCTGCGCGCAGCAAATCTATATCATGTATATTTTCTCGAGCTTGATCGACAATTGAAGCAACTGTACCCTCTCCTATTCCTGTTGCATCTGCAATTTTTTTCCTCCCAAGTCCCGAGAGATGCAACTTCAACACTTTTTCCTTAGTTTTTAGTGGAATCTGGCTCCCCATTATTCTGAATATTTTCGGTTGTTTATATCATCGTTGCGGGTACGACGGTGCCCTATTGCGGTGTCCAGACTGGAAGGTCTAACTGACAGGAATATGTGGGCTATTCGTCAACTAACTGTCCGGCGTCTGTCGACGATCTGTCAAAGATTGATCAAACGTTTGTCGACGATCTGTCAATGATCTGTCAACGGCCTGTCAATTATGGGACTTGCCTAGGGCTCTATATTAAAAGACAATTCTTGGGTCCAGCCTTTTACCGAAATGCAGATGTTCATGTTGCTGAACAAAAATAAAAAAGGAAGTTGACGTACGGGTTTTACGTTTTGCTACGACACTGTTTAGCTTGTGGAGTTTGTTGTATTACCGCCGGCCATCATGGTTTCGTTGCCGCCAGTCATGTTTTGTGTGCCGCCAGTCATGTTGGAGGCCATCATTGCCTGTTCGGTCATTACGACACGATCATCGTTTACCTTCTTGCTACCTGCTGCTGGAACCCATGTTCCAGGTGGATGATCAGTGTTCGTAGAATTGCCGTCAGCTACTACAGCAAATGCGCCACCTCTTAATACATCCTTCATTGCGTGGTCAACGCCTACATATAGTCCTGGTGATGGGAATGTTGCCTCAATTACAGAGCCTGCGGCTGGAGGAATCCACCATGTTTCATCGTTCCAGTCCTGAGTACCATATGTGGAATTATCCTTGTTCGTACCATCATGCACCGATATCATGCCAGAGATGAAGTGGAATGATACTCCGTCGTTAGGGCCTGCATTTACAATATACCACCTTGTCAATTCACCTGGTTTTACTTTGAATAATTGTGCGTCTTTGTTAAGTTCGAGTTTGTTGACTTGGCCTATCGCAGGGACATATTTGAAGGACATGCCGTTGGTCAAGACGAGATCTGGCTGGTTTGTCCACAGTTTGGTCAGATCAAACGATCCTACCTTTCCACTTGTGCCTACAAACGGACCTTTGTCAGCGCTATTGTATAATTCGCTGTAAACTACGTAAAATTGCTTAGCCTTCGCCTCACCTTTTGGATGAACAACTATACCTCCGTACATTCCATTGGCCATATGTTCCCAAATGCCATTCAGACCGTCAGCACCACAGTGATACAAGAATACTCCTGGAAATTCTCCTTTAAGTGTCCATGTCTTTGATTCGCCTGGTTTCACACTGCCAGATAATGCATGCTCGGGACCATATCCTGCATGGAAGTCGAGGCTGTGAATAGCCTTTCCGTCGTTCTTCAACGTAATTTCGAGTGTTTGACCTTGGTCAATTGAGACGACTGGACCTGGAATCGTCCCGTTGAAAGTATATGCGTTATACCAGATACCTCCTGGATGTAGCGCATTATCAGGGGAGACCTGAAGTGGTTTTTCTACTGCCATTAATAGTACTTTCTTGTCTGGTTTTTCTTGTGCTTGAGCTACTTGTAACTGACCTGACAAAACGGGGCTGAGAGCCACGCCTGCAATCAGGACAGCGCCAATAATAGCTGCCATAATGAGCTTCGCCATGAAGGCAGATTTTCTTTCACAGTTATTAAAACTTTTTTATCTAATAATAACAAGTTTGATTTTCTAAGTATAATCTTGTGAGCAATTGTTACCAAATTTGGCTAATTTGCAACATCATCATACATTCCGTCGAATGTTTACAGATTTAGCATATAACATTCTTCAGGAACTTAAATTCATAAGATTCTTTATCCTTCTGTGAAATGCTTGAAATATTAAATGTATTTTTTGCCCAACAATCTTAGCAGTAATATCATTGCTCAGTGAGTCACGAGCTATCCTTGGAGTCTGAATATAAGTGCCGTTGATGCTATATTTACCTAATTCCATTATTCCTCTAGCAACTTACGCATTTCCTGATATTCTTCTTTGTTTATTTCGCCGCGCGCGAGCCTGATTTTGAGAATATGCAGAGGGTCATCGCTACCAATAAGAACAGGGCGATCCATTGCTTTGCGTATGTTTTTTTGACTAAAATTACTATTATAAATCTCCTTCAAGACATAGGTATCTTCAACTTCGATGGGATTTTTGAAATCTCCAAGTGAATTCTGTTTACTTACCACATAGCATTCCTTACACACTTGGAGGTTACTGTTCCAACCAATTTTTGCAGAATATTTCCTGATTCCTAATTTCTTGTGGCAAACGCAACAGTAATTCTTCTCATGATCTGAGAGTAGTTTATAACATGATTCGCATAGCTCGCTTAATGTTTCCCATCCAACCGATGGAACGAATCTAGGAGATCCTACTCGCAATTTTCTTTTGCATACGCCGCACTCATTCAGATCTTCAAGCTTTAAGGTCACTTTTTCGCCCAGCATTGGAGATAAAACTTCGCACAAGCTATCTATTAGTCGCCTATCCATCCCACGCTTTGCATAATCATAAACATCCATAACAGTCACGTCTTTACTAAAAATAATTTGAAAGTTAATTCCATCTCTATTTTTTCGGCCCCCAAAGACCGTTCTTCCGGCTATATGATGTTTCATTTTATTCACGTATTTAATTTCAGTCTTTTTCTTGCAGCATTCCAAGACTGTATAAAATAGGTTGTTATTTACCTCCGGGAAGCTTACCGAAGCCTTAGTAGCCACTAAGATCAAATGATAGTATGGATAGAAAAATTTATCCCTTGCGTAACTTTAAAGCCAATATTGTTTAGTTAGCTAGCCTTTAACAGGAATATTGAAATCAAACTTAGGAGGTGTAGGCAAAAATAAATTATCAAAATCAACACCCGTTACTTCCAAGGATACTGAATAATTTCCAGGCGTAGAAAATATCTGGCCATTTACTTTGATTGGACTTCCGAAATCAGAGACATAGCTCGCAGAAAGTCCATCAAAATTGGCATTTATCTTATAAGGAGAGGTACCGTCTGGAACAAACAATACCTTCATGTTTCCATCATGAGTATGCAAAGTTTCTGTTCCTTCCTTTATTACTGAAACCAAGTATGTCACATGTGGAATATTATTCCCCGTTTTGTTATCCGTTAACTTAAAGTTAAAGTCGATATTCTTGCCAGCTGCCAATTGAGACGGTTCTGTGTCAAATACTATTACGGCTTTTCTGTCCCCTAGTTTTGCCGCTAGCATGTTGTACCCCTCTCCCATCTCGGCTGCTAGGACACTAACCAAGTCGGCAAAGTCGCACACAATAAAAATAAGCAGGAACTATATTAGGGTCCAAATTGAAATATTGTGAAAGCGATAAAACACGTGCATCTATCACGTCCATATGGTATATTTTATTTTAACTAAATGGAGAGCATTACAGCCTGGGGGGTCTCCGTGTATAAACAAATGGTATGAAATATCCAACCTATAAATAATGTAATATCCACCATATGATTGGCCTCACATGAATAGATTCAACTTTCTTATTCTAATAGGTATATTGTTACCCGTCTTGTATTTTGTTCCCAGTATAGTTCAGCTAGCATTTTCGGACGGATTATTTCAGGAGAATTTACCACCGGCCACAGTAGGCGATAGACAAGCTAGCCTCTTTACTAAGGTTAGCCCACCTGTTTTGACTTCTGACAGTCCTCAGAAAAGGTTTTTCGAGTTACGTCTGTACGATGCGAAGACTGGCAATAATATTACCAATGTGAATTACTTCATAACTGTTACGAAGGGAGGTAAGTTGTTAATGCGCGATTTGTTCTATTCCAAGTCCGGTCCTTTAAGAATAGAAATTAACCCCCGGGAAGGCCCTGTAACCGTCTTTGGCTCACCGGAACCTTTTCTAGGAGGGTGGTCAAGCGAAACCGACCAGATAACAGTTCAAGGGCCAGTGTTACTTGATGGGGGACTTTATCATTTTCAAATAGAGATTTTCGGAATCGATAGGCCAAACAATATATTCAAGCCTGAATCTGCGCCTCAATTTAATTCCTATCTGAGTGTAGGAGACGTATTCAAAGAGAATTTAACATATAATAAGATTGTATACAACTCCACCCTTATCTCTTATTACGACAAGATTCACGCGTTTAAATTTGATCCTGCGAAGCTCCTTGCATCCTGGGCAATGCCCTTCGATTGGAATTTATCTAGGATTAAGGCTGTAAATATTTTTGTTCATGAGGAATTCAAGGTTCCAAAGAATTTCTCCCAAATTAGTAACACTACATCATTCAATGCCACAGTCAATGGACAACCGGTTTTGGGTAGATCTCTTGCAATTGATCCTTTTACTTCAGACAAGGCATTGATAATTCATTATCTACTAACGAAGAGCGACATAGTAAAACTTGCACAAATAAAGGAAGTGACAACTGGAAGCAATAATACGATGAAGTTTACACTTACACCCATGGGTCCTGAGTCCAGACAATCTTCTACAGACATAATCACTGATACTGGAGGCATACGCGCAACACTCGCATGGACACCCAATCCTCCGGTTTCAACTTCTGAGGCAACACTGACTCTGAAATTTGACGACGCTTTATCAGATTCCTCATTAAAAGCCGATGTCAATTACGATCTTTCTATACGATCTAGTGACGGTAAGGAAATAATTAGGAAGGATAATCTAGTTGCGCTAAATGGAACTAGTACTCAAAAGCTTACTTTCCCTGTAAGTGACCATTACCAAATTGAAGTGCATGTAAAATCCTTAAAGTATGCTGGTCAAACAACTTCTGACACTGGACGAAATGGGATAGCCAGGGGATTTGTAGTCATTTCCAAGTAGATTTTCGTACACCAAAATTCAATTAATTTTTATCTGGGGGCTCTACCCCCTTACTGAAAGTCATACCAATTAAAGTTGAAACTATCAGCCCAGCATTGAATAACCAAACTGGATGGAAAGTTACTTGCATCAGTTAGAATAGTCTTCCTAGCCAATCCCAGGCCGGGATTCAGTAACACCCTTACGCCTGTCCAAGCTGTCCAGAACTTCTTCGTACTGCCTATCCAAAGGTTTTGTATCAATTATAATATCTTCTATCTTTCCGAAAGCCTTTAGAATACTTTTAGCAGCGAGAGGTTGAGGAATTGATTTGTCCGATATCTCACCATAAAGTCCTATACCATCAATCCCCCTGTTTGCGGCTAGCCCTAAGATTAGACCGTTAAACCAGGTAATAGTCGAAATCTCACTACTTATAATATCAATTTTAGATTTTAGGAGGAGTTCTTTTAATTGAAGAGTGGTAACAACCCCTACAACCCTTGGTTCTCCCGTCAGGAGTTCATTAAATGAACCACCGGCGGTATAAAGACGCTTAACAGGACCAACAGTCTGACAAAAGTCCAAGAAAGTGGTACATAGTGCAAAAAGTTCACTTGGATCTTCTGGTTGACTGATGCCAGTAAGTATTAACATGTTCTGATCTTTCTTAAAGTAGATGCTGTATGTGTCTGTCGCGCTAAAAACTAAGCCATCCTTCACATTTACCCATGGTTTTTCAGCCAGCCTTATGGTAGCGACCAGTTCAGCACCGGATTGACTGGCTAAAAACGATGAAGCCAATCCGCCTACCCTTCCCATGTCTGGAAGTGCTGCAAAGACGAGCAAATAATCGGAAGTGATATTTCTAAGAATGTTTATGCTTAGCAACTTGTATCACGAATAATAGATAGACTGCAAATAGCGTTAAAATCTTTACGTGAGTCTTATTTTACTTTCCCTAGCAATACTTCAGCCTAGAATATTTCAAGCCAAAAAAGCAAAAGCCGCTAGCTGACCTACTTTGCATACTAATATCCCCTTTTTATTGATAAGGTACATTTTGAATTAGATTTATATTCATATGCACCATTTTTTGGGTTCGTATTTAAAATCGAACAATTCAATCATGATAAAGATAACTACATGCTCTGTGCAAGGACGCCCTTAACTGTTATCTTGTGTGCATCTGGAGGAACAAATATTTCTGCACTTACTGTCTTACCATTCTTCTCAATTTTGGCACTAGTGTCAACCTTGCCATCCAACAATATCGTTAACGCGTGATTGTCAGAAACTTCTGGAATACTCAATCTGACAATGCCGCCTGAAGGGTTATAGTGATCAGCAGAAAAAGTCAGGCTGTCATCCGTCCCATTGTAGTTAAATTCTGTTATCTTTGCAGCACTCTCCAAGCTATAAGGTATGTACTTGCCATTCCCCAACGATAGAGTATTAATCGGAGCATTGATGTCAAACCCCGCACAGCTAAAATAACTAGTCCTGGACTGAACTGCAGGATCAGGAATAGCAATGTATTTTACTTCTTCACCTGGTCTTAAAATAGGGATCGTTCGGCTTTTCACAGAATCTATCTGTACACCATCTTCTTGATGTACTGAAGCATAAACACTAACATTATGTAAAATGAGGCTGCCTGTATTCTTTATACTCCCAACAAGGTTTTTCCCAATGGTAGCATTCATTGTAGTATAATTTTGAGTCAACATATCATAGGAGGGGTAGTTGACTTCTTTTACCTGTAGAATATAAGGCAAACCAGAAGTAGAATTCTCCTTTAGAATATCAAATTTAAAGGGGGCCTCAGTAAAAGGAAAAATAATACTCCCGAATGGGGGATTAACCGCAATTTCAGGGTTTCCTGAATTGTTTTGGATTTTCATAGCTATTAACACCTGAACTGGGACGTAACCTTCATTCCGAACGGTGCCAACTACATGTCGGTTTCCTTCGAAATCGAGGAATGAGTTTGTCTTTGATATTTTGACAGGATAAGACGCATAACTTGAAATCAGCACTGTAGAGCCAATGTTTAGAAAGACTAGACAAATCAAAGAAAGAAAAACTGCAATGCAAATAAAGCGGATATTTAAGAACATATAATGATTATTTATTACGCGATATTTATTCTGTTGAGCGTTCAACTATGGTTATTCCAGTTATTAACTATAATTGCTTGTTACAAGTATAATGAAAGTTCGTTTCGCGGAATCATTTCTTTATTATAATTTTCCATATGTTAGCTGACTCTTGGATTACCACGAATTCCCAATTCCTTTTTCGACAAACATTCGGAATGGATTTTAATGCCGATTCATCGCTGTCCGTGATTATTTCTATGCACTCGGTTAATGGTAATCCAGTTAAGGCCTTTACAGCCTCAAATGATGGATAAGGACAAGCCATACCACGTGTATCTACCTGTTTTGAGACAGGCATATGAAGGAGATCCGACTTTACCTCAGACATTATTATATTATTTTCAGATAGTTCGACCATATGCAATATCTGTTGCACAGAACAATATTAGGATTCGCAACTCTTCAGAACGAACACGAGGAGGATAATCGAAGTTGGAGCTATTAAAATTCTTGTCCTAGTAAGTCAAATATCAATTCTACCAATTATATGTGGCAATGGAAGCTCTAATGTAAATCATAGGTAATGCCATTTTCAGACTGTCAAGCTAAGGTTGTTGAAAGTTATCGAACGGAAAACAACTTG
>DASWDL010000394.1:0-2938 GCA_036395315.1 Nitrososphaeraceae archaeon | reverse complement strand
ATAGCCTGATTTTTCGAGCCGCCTTTTTATCTCCTCTTTTGTAATGAGTGATGTTTCATACTGAACTAATACGCTATCTGTCAAATAGTCAATATCAATTCTCTTTACCGCACTCTCTCCTATTAGCTGCTTTTCTATAATTGGCTTGCAGTTGGCGCAGTACATTCCAACTATTTTGAATAGAGCTCTTTCTAATGCCATAATAGTTGCTATAATAGCAATCAGTTTTAATTTATATTACATTCCCCAGTAGTAGGCGAGGTACTTATCGTAAATTCCATCACAAAAACGGGGACCGTTCTAACAGCAAGATATCAAACTGTCAGATGCTTTGCAGTAATTGTCTTTCAGTCCTTTCGCGTAAATGGCGGTACTAAAGAGTGGATAATAAACCCAGTAAAGTTAAGGTGACTGCATTGTTTTATTGAGTTAACGCAAGTTCGAATTAGTTTTCGCATTAGTTGAGCGACCGGTTGACAATAGGTTTACAAGTTGTCAAAATTACGTTATCTCGTGTAAATTTTTCGTCAGCTTTGACAACCTGCCTTGTCGGACTAGTTGAGACAAACCGAGAATCCGCTCGGAATTTATCATATTTATTAGAGTACACCTCGTATGACAGTCTGGTCGGGTCTAATAAACTGTCCAGCATGATCCAGCTAGGCGTGAAATTGAGAGATTAAGTACTTGCATAACCGTATCTAATTTACTATTTTGGAGCTTAAGGCTCATTCGATGTAGCTCGATGCGCAGAAGATCTGGGATTAACAAAAACTAAAGTACGAGAAATTCTGTCAAAATTGGGTCTAGTTTAGTCTGCTAATTTCAACTTTTTTATTTTCTTCCAAGCTCCTGTAAGAAGCTGATATCCTATCATGATTGCACCGATAATGATTGCAATATCAAAGAGTAGGAAGATCCAAGCAACATCTCCAACTTTATCGTAGAACGGACCGAATCCATACCATAGTGTAGAAACATTTAAAGCGGCTACTATTGCTATACCAAATAATGAAGTCGTAAGCCAAGCTTTACCCAATCGCTTTACCATAAAATCCTCAGCCGCGGTGGATATCCCATATTTCTTACCGATTAGTTCTAATCTAGAGTAAGTTTCATCAAGGCTCAGGAGGTTAAATTCTGTTTTGAAGAATGATTCATCAAGTTCATGAGGATTTTGAAATTGCCCATCTTCAGAAGCAATGGAACTCCACTTCTTTAGGAAACTTCCGTCACTTGCAAGCTTTTGGATTCTGTGATTCGATGTATCGCTGACGTAGATATTCCCCGACTTATCGACTATAATCCCTGCCGCGGAATTGAATTCACCATCACCCGTACCTTTCTTACCGAATTTGGCTAGAAAATTTCCAACCTTATCAAACTCTTGCAGCGGATTTCCTGGTTCATTCTCTGATTGAATAGGCCAGCCAAAATCGTCTCATCTCTCTGTGATAGCTAGGGATGGCATGAATTGTTGACAACAGGTAAAACCTTTATTCACAAATATAACATTGAGAGCTCCCCAGGGAGAGGGCGTGGGTGTCACCATACTAGACAGTAGAGGGTGTATCCAATCAAAGTGCTAAATCATATAATTGTCATTTTAGGGTAATTAAGCTAACTCTTGACACGAATCAGTCAACAATGAATGCTCAGGCAATTAGGAACTTTCCACTGATGGACTATCTAGAATTACAGAACCATACTTTTACTTTTTATTTAGACTGGTTAGTAACTTGAGCTAAATCTGGTCTGAGCTTTATATTATTAAAGATGGCTTAAATACCATTTGTTTATTCAGGTGATTGGCCCTAACAGAGCCACTAAAGGGAAGTCGTTTGAGGAATTAATTAAAGCGATGTTAGGTAATCAGGGATACACTGACTTTAGACTCAATATCCATGCCATTGGTATGGAGTTTGACCTTAAAGCAACGCACAAGACAGATCTTCACAAAGTTTTGTGCGAATGTAAGGCACACGCCAAACCCGTGGCTACTCCTGATCTGACGGATTTTAATGGAAAATTTCGTAATCAATTAGACAAGCGCAAGATCCATAAGTCTATGTTCATATCCATTTCAGACTTCACAGGAACAGCACGTGAATGGTACAATGATGAAGTTCATTCAAAAATTAAAAAAGTCTTCAAGTTATACGGCCCAGAAGAATTGACTAAACTACTTGTTGATTCACTTTATTGTTACCTGATGCTGAACTGAGGAACTTGGTTCAAAAGCATACTAACCTGGAGCTTGGTGAAATGTATATTGACGTATTTGAGTCAAATATTTATGTCGTTCAGTTTCTTAAGTCCGCTGAAAACATTGCAGGTTATATGGTGCTTACTGGTAATGGACAGCTAGCCCCACCTACCATTTTGGATAAAATTGCTAAGTACGATAAACGTTTAAAGCTGTTAAATAGAATCAATTTTGATATTATAGATCGTACTGCCATTCGATTACTTTATGCTCGCAAAAAGACGTTGGACAAAATATCGAAGGAGATCATTGAAACTACAAGTGATGTTGAAACTGCTATTATGTACCTGCAAGCTGAGAATTTAGTTACTCAAGATCAAAATACATTTTCTATTAATACGGATCTGTTATCCTTGGTGAATTTGACTAAGAAATATGTCGATAGTAAATACGCATTAGAACTGATGCTTTCACCGTATCTAGAGCGTAGAGTCGAATACACTTTCATAAAGTATGTAGCAGACAGGTTCAGGTTGAAATTGAATACGACCACTAAAAAATTAATTCAGAGGGCCTCTAAGCTATTCCCTTCAGTACTTAAGTTCGTTCTTACAGCCGATAATACTAGATACGTAACCGGTCATGATTCAATACAGCAAATACAATCGGAGAAGAAAAGACAAGAGTTTGAACAATCTTCATTTTATTCATTCAGCTTTGAAATTTACTTCG
>DASWDL010000393.1:0-5265 GCA_036395315.1 Nitrososphaeraceae archaeon | reverse complement strand
GGGTTCGATTGAAATTACCGTTAGTCCCAGGTTCTGCTAGTAAGGACTGAATCATATTTTCAGTTTCATTGTATCCACCTTCTCCTACACGATCATATCTGATATCCTTCATTGTCTACTAGATAGTCTCTTGGCGTGTATCTATTTCCATAAGCGTTCCATGTTCCATAAGTATTGAATGACTGGATATATTATTCCAAATCCTTTGACAGCGTCTTTAACACTATCGAGGTTTTTTCTCAAACTCAAATTCTGGAGTTTGTATACCAGCAATAACAAATCCTTTGTTAGCATACTTGGCGTACCATTCGTTAAGGTGAGGAATAGTACGAATACAGTTTATGCAAGTATAAGTCCAAAAATGAACCAATACGACTTTGCCTTTAAGTTCCGATAATTTTATTGGGTTTGCATTTACATATCCTGTAATTTGTGTAAATTCTGGCGTGTATCCTGTTGTATATTAGTTAGGGAAAATCCAGATGGTTGTGATACTGAAGATGATAACGCCTTATAGGTAAAACCAGGATTATTGAAAAATGTTGCAAAGCCAACGATTAGAGAAAGTACTCCTACGGACCTTCTTAGTAAACTAATATTGTCATTCTTTTGCCCTATATAGCACCCGAAGAATTAGGCATAATCGATAAGAAATGCTGTCAACTTTATATCAATAGTTTTTCCAGATTAGCTCCAGATCTAAGTGGACCACTTTAAATAGTAATTTTAAGAAGAACAGCTATTCCTACTAATTCTGCAGCATGTATTGCTACGAAATACGGAAGTAACGCTTCATTGTATAAGGGCTCCATTGCAACGTACGCGTATACAGCAATTGCATTGTGTAGCATTAGCATACCTGCGAAAAACATTAGTCCGAGAGTAAATATCGCTTTGCTACTTCTGTAAATTTTTATGTAAATGATAAATAAGGTTGTCAACAGAGCTACATTTGCTAAGCTAAGTGCAGCGCTTATTTCCATTATTACATCCATGTATACTCGAAATAGTTTTGATTTGCCTTATTTACCTTTATCCAAATTTGATCCAGATTCAGAACTATTTACTTATTTGAAAAGTCCAATTTGGGAAGAATCATTCTCGTCCCCCAATATCACATCTTCAAAGAGTCTATATGTTTTGTTTGAATCAGACGAGGAATTTAAGATTATAGAAGCTAGATTTGATAGCTTTGTGATTGACTCTATATAGTGTGATTATGGTACTATGCTATATCAATTTGCATATTATGACTCTGCCGATCACTTTGATTATCCCCAAGGAAAACAGATAAGAGATAAAATATTATACTCAATTAAATTCCTAAGTTAGTTTACCATAATTCTACATAAAAATACAAAGAACCATTTCAACCTGTCATGTCATCTATTATATTTGCAAAATATGTAGCGGATTTAGTGTCCGCATCCACAACCGCTTGAGTGGTCGTGTTCTGATGTCTCAGAATTTTGTTTCTTTCTTTTCTCGTTTGTGTTTTGGCTTGGTATGTTAGCACGTGGAAACATTTATTAGGGCATCAAAGTATTTTGTATATAGTTAATTAATTACATGGCTAATGGAAAGATTGTGACAGTTATTGGCTTTGCAATTTCGACTTTGGCTCTGGTTATTCTATTTAACATAATGTACGGTGGAAATTCTATCAGTACCCAAGGCTTGTCGAACAAACATTACCTGGGTGGTCATACTCCGGGATATTCAATAATTCCAACCACTGGTGACGTTATGGACCCGACATCATCCACTGTAGATCGGAAGGATGCAGTTGTGGAGCCAATGAAGTATTTGAGGGACTTTAATTATGGTAGTATCTCAAAACTCCCCAATGGAACTAAACTAAGAGAATTCACAATAATTGCTTCAGATCAGAAAACCAAAGAAATCTCACCAGGGGTATTCTACAATGTTTGGACATTCAACGGGACAATACCTGGTCCTACTATTAGAGCTACAGAGGGTGACTTGGTAAAAATTCATTTTATAAATAACGGAACCAAATTCCATTCAATTCACTTTCACGGCATACATCCAGGGGAAATGGACGGAGTATTTGAAGGGATTGCACCAGGAGGAAGATTTACATATGAATTTACAGCCGAACCATTCGGAGTATTCCCGTATCACTGTCACATGCAGCCCCTCGAAGAGCACATCGGACATGGCCTCTACGGAGTATTCATAGTCGATCCCAAGGAACCACGTCCTCCTGCTGACGAAATGGTGATGGTCATGAACGGGTATGACACGGACTTTGATACTGAAAATAACTTTTACACAGTAAATGGAATTCCATTTTACTATATGCATCATCCAATTCAAATTGATGAGAACAGATTGATCCGCCTATATCTTGTCAACATGCTAGAATTCGATCCCATAAATAATTTTCATTTACATGCAAATTTATTTAATTTTTATAAAACAGGAACGAAATTAATTCCCGATGAGTATACAGATATAGTAACCATGAATCAAGGAGAACGGGGTATCTTGGAATTTAGTTATAAATTTCCAGGAAAATATATGTTTCATGCTCATAAAACAGAGTTCGCAGAAAAAGGATGGGTTGGGCTTTTTCTTGTTAAAGATGAAACATCGTTACCTCTCACCAATAATGCAAGCATCAATACGACAGAAAATGTCACCACCTTATCAGGATCTGGATTTAAAGGGATAGCTAACTTTGTATCAGGAGGAGGCTTGAAATAATGGAAAGAGAAGATAAAGTGAGTAACAAGTATCAATTGAGCAAGAAGACAATACTTTTTGGAATAATTCCGTTTATTGTCATTGGACTGATGATTATGGTCTTGTTTAATTCTCCTGGGATTCTATTCCAAAATACTATTAATCCTTTACCTAATGTTAGCATTGAAAAAGTAGAGTTTACAGACGATAAGATAGTAGCGTTTGTAAGAAATACTGGGCCTTCAGAGATAGCGATCGCACAAGCAGACGTAAATGACAGGATACATCCTGCTGCAATAGAACCCAGCAGAACACTGGCTAGACTTGCAGATGCGAAGGTGATAATCCCTTTTCCTTGGAACACGGGTGAGCCCTATAACATAGGAATAACTACAGATGATGGAACAAGGTTTAGTAGAGCAGTAAAGGCTGCAGCTCCCGCGCCCCATCCAACTGGTGAACAGGCTTCGGCATTTGCTTTGATTGGCACATACGTAGGCATTATTCCAGTTATGATGGGGCTTTTATGGTACCCCTTCATCCGCAGGCTGTCCCTGAACAGGTACAATTTTTTCCTTAGTTTGACAGTAGGGCTATTGGTTTTCCTTGGAATAGATGCTTTGCTAGAAGGTAACAAGATAGCGGCAGAAAGTATTGCCCAAGTCTTCAATGCACAGATTTTGATTATTATGGTTGCCATTGTTTCTCTATTATCACTACTGTACGTTTCGCAGAAATTAGTCCAGCGTGCATCGAAACGTTCTCTATCTGATATTGAATATGATTCACAATATGTTAACCGCTACGAGACCGATACTGGAAAGAGACAGGATCTTTTACCTTCTCGCCCCAAATCATATCAACAAAGCCTACTGATAAAACCCCTGGCAATATCAATGATGATTGCAATTGGAATAGGTTTACACAACTTTGGCGAAGGACTAGCAATAGGTGCTGCCACTTTATTAGGAGAGGTAGCTTTAAGCTCGTTCCTAATTTTGGGATTTACGCTACATAACACTACTGAAGGATTGGCTATTGTAGCACCTATGGCAAAGAGCAAGAAATTTGCTATAGGGAAACTTGCAATGATGGGTATTATCGCCGGCGCTCCCACGATTCTAGGCGCATGGATAGGTGGATTCATGTACTCGCCCATAATGACAATAGTATTCCTCTCAGTAGGTGCAGGCGCTATATTCCAAGTTGTTTATCAGGTTGGATCGTGGATGTATCAGAATAACAAAACATCCATACTTGGTAATGTATCGATTTTAGCAGGCTTTGCAGTTGGGATGATAGTAATGTATGTTACAGGACTTTTAATTTAGTGATAGTACATGAGAGTCCACAAGCTTCATAGAGAACTGGTGAGGGGCTATAGGGAGCTATTATGATAGATAGGCTAGAAACTAAGGAAAAAGTTACTCAAGAAAATAGACTCAAATCGATTCGAGACGCAAACAGTATGAAGAAAGAAGATAGCAGAACTGATAGAATGGAGGATTATCTTGAAGTAGCCTATGAACTGATAGAACAGAAAGGGTATGCCACAACAGTCGATATTTCCAATTACCTAAATGTTAGCTCTCCTAGCGTAACTAAGATGATGCAGAGACTTGATGAGAGTGGTTATCTTAATTATGAAAAATACAGAGGAATTAGGCTCACCAATGAAGGTATTCGCATTGCACAGAATATTAGAAGCAGGCACGGTCTTTTGGCGGAATTCCTTCGTATAATAGGGGTTAATGAAGAAGATGCTAATAGCGACGCTGAAGGTATAGAACACCACCTGCATCCAGAAACGATTAACAAACTACAAGAATTTATAAAAATTCTAAAGAATAATCCCTCTCTATTACGGCAGAGATAGATCTAGATTTCTTAGTCCCGTAGTTCAGGACTGCAGAAAAAGAGAGATGACAAGTAGGCTTGAATTCCTGACAGATTGGGTCTTAGAGCCTTTATGTAGAGCCTTTATGTAGATTTGAATCGAATTGGATAAGGCCTAGTACTGTTTATTAATAAGAGTAGCCAGGTGATTTTATAAGGTGTAATTCACCTTATTTTTAGAATGTCTAGTGGACAAGCCTTCTATACGGTGGTATTAATAATTGCAGTATTCTATGCGGTGGTAATTGTGACTGAAGGGAATTCGGCATCTCCAGAAGAAGATCAGAATTATGTGGCCCATTTGAGTGGGGATCAAGAAGTTCCTCCTAATAATTCTACATCAAAAGGGTGGGCCTTTTTCAAGCCAATGGAAGATAAGGTCGAGTACCAAGTCAATGTATCTGGAATAGACAAAGTTACGATGGCCCACATTCACGGAGGGAAGGCTCGCGAAAACGGTGACCCTATTGCTATGGTCCAAACTAAATTAAGTGGGTCAACGAGCGGCACTTTGGCTCTGGGTAATATTACTGCATCTGATCTAATGGGTCTATTGGAAGGAAAGAGTATTTCCGACCTAGTAAGTGAAATGAAGAGCGGAAAGACTTATGTTAATATCCAAACTGAAGCCCATCCAGGCGGAGAGATAAGAGGACAAAT
>DASWDL010000392.1:0-5772 GCA_036395315.1 Nitrososphaeraceae archaeon | reverse complement strand
CTTTACCTTACATTTGTCGACCTTGATAACAAGAAGGCAATCGATGAATTCTGTACCCGAGATGGAAAGACAGTGCCGCTTGATGACATGGCCCAACACATGATAATAGAACAACACCGAGATGAATCAAACAAAGCACATGCATATTTCTATTCAAGACATTCATTCAAAAAGAAGAGCAGTGATCACTATAGCAATAATACTTTAAACGGAAATGAAATTCCGGCTATAGAAGTAAAGGGGGTGGGTGAACATGGTCTGGCCTTTTGTAGTCCATCACCTCACAAGAATGGACATAATTATGAAATCATTGGTACACCTGAACCTGAAATAATAGATGATTTGGAATCACATATTGATAATATTTGCAAAAAATATCAGATCCCATACCTTGAAATAAATGACAATGGAAGATCCTTGGTTCCGATCCAAGACCTGTTTAAGGAGGAGACGAAGATTTACGAAGGTCATAACAGGCATGAAGCGTTACTACGTGTGATGGAATCGTTGATTAGCCGCAATAGAAGCATTCTGAATTTGGATCAGATAAAATCATTTGCTCACCAGTGGAATCTCCAACATTGCTCTCCACCTTTGGCTTCTTCTGAAATAGAGAAACAATGGAATGATGCAGTTAAATTTATCCAAAGATGTGAAGTACGAGATAGCGAACAAGCCAATGAACTTGGCCCGGATAGTAATCCTGATCAAAACGAGAATAATAATAATGAATCGAATGAGAACCAAGCACAGTCTAATGCTGAAATACTTGTAAAACTGGCTCAAGAAAATGTTCAATTGTTCTTCAAAGACCAGTACGGAGCAGCATTCGGACTAGTCAAAGTATTAGATCATAAGGAAACAGTTGCGCTTGAAAGCAGTAGATTCAAGAGATTCCTGGCTAAAATATTCTACGACAAGAGTAATCATAAAGTAGTAAGTACCGACGCAATTACTAATGCAATCCAGATACTCCAAGCCAAGACAGAGTACGAAGGTAAAACGATACCACGTAAGAGTTGCATCTCCTAACTCTCTTAAGTCAAATAATAAATGTATTTACTATGATTTGACGGACGAGAAATGGCGATGTGTTCGGATATCCAATGAAGGTTGGCAAATCGTAAATGAATCACCCGGCATTTTTGTTAAGTATAACCAGATACCACAAGTAGAGCCTGAACGAGAATACGAATCTACAATATTTGATAAGTTGATTACTCTTACTAACACCAAGGATACGGACAGGTTAATACTTAAAGTCTACATCGTTTCATTGTTTATCCCAAATATTCCGCACGCAATGTTGATACTGCATGGTGAAAAATGAAGTGCCAAATCTACACTCCAAACTCTGATCAAGACGTTGGTTGACCCTTCAAAACCCACCCTGTTTACTGTTCATAATGATAGAAATGAATTTGTTCAACAACTAGCGCACAATCATGTCGCCTTCTACGATAACTTAAAACGTACTCCTGGTTGGCTATCGGATGAGGCCTGTAAAGCAGTGACAGGAGTTGGACAGACAAAACGAAAGTTGTATACTAACGATGAAGATTTTGTTTATGAATACAAACGATGTTTAGGGTTTAACGGAATCAATGTTACCTTAACGGAACCTGATGCCCTTGACAGAAGTATAATGATTGAACTAGAAAGGATCACAAAGGAAAGTCGAAAACTTGAATCAGATATATTTGCAGAATTTGAGGAATTAAGGCCCAGGTTATTAGGCTATATTTTTGATGGTTGATAAAGACCTTGCAAATCTTCGAAACCATTCATTTGGAGGATCTTCCTAGAATGGCTGACTTTGCTTTATGGGGAGAAGCAATTGCAAGAGCAATGGGCTACAAGCCCCTCGAATTCATCAATGTCTATTATGAAAATATAGGCAAACAGAATATTGAAGCCATAGAAGCCAATCCACTTGGCCAGGCAATTGTAAAGTTATGTGAGGAGTTAGAAGTTGGAAAGAATGACGCCAACGAGGGTTATGAGGAATGGTATGGTTCAACTTCAGAATGTCTCAAGATTTTGAATGCCATTGCAACCAAATATAAGATAAATACAAATTCAAAATCATGGCCAAGTGCAGCAAATTGGCTCACCAGGTCTCTAAACAAAATAAGGTCTAACCTGCTAGAAGGGCTAAAAACTGAAATTGTCGTAAGGAGACTTACCAAAGACGAGGGAGAATACAAGAAGAACACCACCATAAGGATACGAGAAATACCTTCCTTACCTTCCTTACATTCCCTGAACCAATATTGAGCACGATTTTAGCCTAAAATTAGGGAAAGTATTTTCAGCCAGGGAAGGTAATACATTCCCTAACCAAAAATACATTCCATGAAAACCTGTGAAAATCACGCTCAAATCACTAGTGATATTGGCACTAGGGAAGATAGGGAGGGTAGGGAATGTATATTCCGAATGTTGGTGGAAGTGGGCTAAGAACTACTCTAGACGTGATTTATGGAGACAAACACGAATTTTTGGAAGTGACTACCGTGGAAATACTTCTGGAATGACAGATATTATCATAGAGATATTATGATTCATCAAAAACGGATAGTATGGCGAAGAAACAAGGTTCAAGAATTGCTTATCAAGGGCCATTCTCAATTACAAATTTCCCAGGCCCTCCGGATATCGGAATCAACTGTTTACAGAGACGTTGATATACTAAGAGAACAGGCCCGACAAAACATGCAAACCCATCTTCAAGACAGATTGCCAGAAGAATATGAAAACTGTATGGCCGGTATAAACCAGGTACTGAAGATGTCCTGAGAGATTGCTACTAAAGGCCAGGGCAGTAATGATTCTTCCAATAGTAATACTAACTCTGATATTGACAGAACCTTGTCATCAACGGTGGATGATAGGACTAGACTTCAGGCTCTATCACTTGCAAATGATTGCTACAAGTATAAGATGGACTTGGTTACCAATGGAGTTGTTATAACTGATGCTATCAAATTTGTGCAGCAGAAGAAGGAAGAATTGTCAAAGGTAATTAACGATACAGGTGTTCCTAAGACTAACGAAAATAATGACGTCAAGGACTCCGGTCCCAATAGCGGCACAATGAATAAAATATTCTAATCTTCGTTTTCCTTTTTTATTGGATATTTGGTTCTTAACATCGTATACAAATCATCCCACAGATCCAGGGAAAGTCTGGGATTCCAACGATCTTAATTTTTCCGTTGATTATAAGTAGTTGGTGCTGGTGCTACCTTCACGTCGTAATCTTTCATCTTGATCTTGATTTGATCAGTCATATTCGTAAAATCATAAACTATCTGCTTGCAGCCCTGACATCTTCCCACTTCTACGACATCTGTGACCTCCTTACAGAGCGGACAATTGGCAGAGAATATCTCTATATTGTGATGCAGTTTTGAGACTTGATTTGATTCAAGTTGAGCCGTATTTGTTGAAGTACACTTATTTTATTTTATAACAGAGAAAGTAGTATTTGCAGTTAACGATCCTGTTGAAGTGAAAGCAGTATAATTACCCTCTTTTACCTGTTGTCCAAAAGAATCTCTTTGATTCCACTTCAGAGATTTTGAACCTCCAGAATCTAAGGTGGTAATTACCTGGGCTGAGAACAATGGATATTTTTCATGTGTAACCGCATTTTCAATTTTGAGACCTAAGATTGAGTTAGGAAAAGTTAATGGATCGGTTCCTATATTCTTTATAGTAATATTAACGATTTCTCCAAATTTGTAAGTGGGTTTACTTGTAGAAATAGCAATTGCCTCACTTTCATTACTTTTTGTTTGAGGAAAAGTTGATGGTTTGGCTGGCTCCCTAGGATTACAGGATACAACAGTATTTGGTCCAGATGGTGATGGACATATATCTGTGGAAGGGCATTCAGTAGGAGAATTAACTAACTGACCTTAGTACAACGTACTTGTCCTTGTCCTTGACCCTCCTGGCCAAAACTCCACAATGTACTCTCTGAAGAAATCACTAGTGATAATGATAAAAATAGCGCAAAGAAGAGATCTACCCTATACTTCATACAAGATGATATCACCTCCAGTCGTTATAAACATGAAGTGAAGTACAATCCTCGTCTACTGATTATACACATGTGTATGTGTATGTCGTACTATTGTCTGTCCACTAACTACTGAAAAGGATCATCTGAGTAGGAAGAAAGGCTGATCCACGATGAGGAAGGTCATACTATTCATAGCCTCAAGTCTGAATGGATTTATTGCCAGAAGAGATGGCACTATAGACTGGCTATTTACATGTGCTGATTATGGCTCCAGTCAATTCTACGATTCTATCAATACTGTGCTAGTTGGAAGAAAAACGTGAAAACCTTTATTGTGTCCACATGAAAAGAGCTCGTCATACGGGCGACTTTGAAAAGTATCCGCAGTAACGCAAATAGAACACTAGGTGGTCATCTATACATCCCCGGTGTCATCATTAATTACATTAACATCAATAAGGGGAAACCTTGATTTGTTGCAATTGCCTTCGAAAAAAGAATCGTGCCATTGATTCTGACATTTTTCAGTGGACGATTCCAACATTATATGAGATCATATTTTAGTATCCTAATAGATAAAAGAGTATGGCTAATGATGAAGAGCAATCAAAATTAGAAGATGAATTTGAAGAATATTTGATACAGGATATTAAAGATTCAGAAGATGTAAATGAAGAGGACATCATGTCTGAGGATTATGGATAATAATATAATAAATAAATTATTTATAAACGTAAAGAGTTTCTTATTACTAATTTCTTATGTTCATCTGAATATGATTGCCATCTATCGGTTTCGCCAACGGGATCAATTCCGAACATTTCATAATCATGCTCAGCGTGCTTTTCAATGGCTAAAATATACTTAATGTAACCATCGTTCAAAACAAAACAAAAGTTGTCCCCAAATATTGATTCTAGTTTTTGAAGATCCTTTAACCATTGAGAATCTATTTCTATGTCTTCGGTGTCTCCCCAACTAACCATTCCAACAGAGAAAATATCCCCTAAGTAAACTAATAATAGTTTACTCCCAGATTTGTGAACTTAGGCACGCTTCTATCTTTACGTTTTGTAAAAATAAAGTTTATGAATCATTCACTACGATCCTATTAGCAAATGTCTGAAGACACAACCAGACAGGATACATATCAGAAGGCACATTCATACCCTTCTTTGAAGTGTAGTGACATAGGATATCCAGATTGCTCCCACGTAGCCTATGGTGTAAGCGAGGAACCACTTTTTAGGAACGCCAAGTACCATGCTATTCATACCCACGGCTACACTGAAGAATCATGGGAGAAAGAATTATCGGAGAAAATAGAAGAATTTAGAAAATTAATTAAGATGTCATCTGGCAGATGGTAGGCACGGACGTTCAGCATTTGTTCTTTCTCTATCTGTGAACTTGGACACGCTCCTATTTACTCACTTTAGGAAGATAAATTTTATCACTTATTGAGTTGGCTTAGATACATGGTTTGCAGAATATCCTCAAAACCTCTTGGGCATAACCGTCGAAATCGGTTTTATCTGGAAATGTGGGACTTGGGGGAAGAGCATCAAGTGTACTATGTTTATATTGGAACAGAAGTCCAGGAATCGGACTAAGGTGGTCATTAAGCACTGCGTTAATAACGTCTCTTTCGAATTGGGCTGTCAAGACTCTAAATTGACCTACACCTTCAGAGTTTGGTGACTGTTGTCCGTTTATAATATTCTGAACGAATTCACCAGTCA
>DASWDL010000391.1:0-6473 GCA_036395315.1 Nitrososphaeraceae archaeon | reverse complement strand
GCTTATCCAGCCTCAGACTCGGCATGCGCAAGACACCTTTCGACTGCAAGTGGTGGGAAAAAATGAGCCCCTATTGGAGTATTTCGAGGTTCATGAAACTTAAGACATAATTAGTAAATCTCAGGTATCGCGAATAAATTATCTTGTTTCCTGTGCGCTAATAAAGATGGAGCTGAATTCAATTTATTTGAATCCTCGGCTGAGGAGGCAGTTCTTTTAGTTTGGACAAGCCAATTTGTGCAGCCTTTTTGCCTGATAGGAGCATAGAACCAAAAGTAGGCCCCATTCTTGGCAGGCCGTGGGTTTCTGTAACAGACATGCCAGCTGCAATTAGTCCGGGAAACACCTCGCCAGTTTTTTGAACTACTGCGTCTTCTCCTCCTTCGACCCACATTGGATCCATTCCCTTCCACTCAATGAACCCTCTGTCCATTAATCTTTTCACAGCCACTGAATCATGACCTGAAGCGTCTATTACAATCTTCGATTCCAGAGCCACAGGATCCACGCATGTTATGTTCCTAGGTAATGCAGAAACAGGCATCCAATTCACGACCACACCGCTTACTCTACTATTTTTCAAAACAAGGTCGTCAAATTTTGTCAACTGTAAAAATCTCACGCCAGCATCACAAGTAGAAGCAATCAACTTCGAACAGGCATGAGGTCCCCATGCAGCAAACAAAGAGTCAGAAACCTTTCTATAGGGTACTCCTAGTTCATCCCAAATCTTTTGTGCGGGCGCCCTTACCGTTACCGGATTCATCATATATCCGCCTACCCAATAACCACCTCCAACATAATTATTTTGTTCAACAATAAGGGTTTTGGTTCCATTAATTGCTAATTCACGACCAGCCATTAATCCAGCAGGCCCACCACCAATTATTATGGCGTCACAATCAGAATATTCCATAATTGTTTCATTGAACATGCTAACAATCGCTCTTGTAATTTCCTTTTCACTTACATTTGCAAATACTTTATCCATAATTACTTAGATCTCTAGACTGATATTAATATGCTTTCCAAGATACACAATAGGTGCCGTCATAATCATTTACGGATTTTGAAATCTAATTATACGGCTTTTGTTTCCAGTACGATTTTTGATCACCACGTAATTGTACCAATATTCTGTCAGTATTCAATTGCAAGAGGAATACACATGAATAAATCAGTTTGAACGAATAACTGCGTGACAATTTCGATTACAATTATAATCTTGGAATATTAAATTCTGTGAAAGTTCGATCCCTTCGAAGGATTTGGGAAATAACATTAAATCATTTATCTATAGTTTTGGAAACAGGATTTTGCCTTACTCTTTCTATGATATTAGTAAGAACTTGCAAAATTTCAGACTTATGGGAGATGAGATATTCTTGTCCTCTATTTTCCAATCTAATTCGGAACAGACGTAGGTCACGATGCTGCTCAAAAAATTGTTCAATCAGGGTATTACCGTGCTTTACTGGGCTAATTAGTTGGTCAAGGGCTTCCAGGGTAAGTGCCAAATTGCCATTCTTTACTTCTTCGACTGCTTTATCCAATGATTCAAGGATTTCTTTAATCTCTTGAACGGGGGCTAAAAATTCTTTTCTCGTGCTTAAGAAACCCGATCTTTTGACTTCTCCGATTTTTTCTGACAGTCCTTTTGCCAATTCATAATATGCCTCCTTGCCTAGGATACCCTTTTTCTCCTTTTTGACAACCAATCCCTTCATCTCTAATCGGAGCAGTGCATCCTCCACATCCTCCTTGTTCATTCCCGTTATCCAGACTATTTTACCTGCATAATCATATCCTTGTCTAACGGATTCCAGAGCCACAACTTCAATTATTCTCATAAATCCTTCCTCTGCACGGGCATTCTCAAAATCCTTGTCGCGGACAGCTTTCTTCGCATGTGAGACATCAATTTCAATTGCTCTCCTCAGCGCTTCCATTCCCTCGTCGACTCTATCGCTAAGAGTAAGATAACATGCTCGATTATACCATGACATACCGTCATTCGGGTCCGCATCTATGGCTTTATCACTACATTCAATCGCCTTTTCATAATTATTCATTTTATAATACGCCAATCCCTTTAAGTTCCACGCCTCAGAATTACCCAAATCTATATCTAGAGCTTTGTCATACGATGCAATCGACAAATTATACTCTTCCAAGTGAAAATGTGCATACCCTTTCTTAATCCAGGCATCAACGTATTGGGGATCTATTCTCAGAGATAACTCAAAGCAGCGTATTGCATCCTGCAGTTTGTCATTAGACATATGATTTATACCTTTATTGTACAAATCTCTAGACTGTATTTCTCTGTAATCTCGTTTGCTACCTAGTTCATTCGCTGCGCCCATAGAATCGGAAGATTCCACCTCTTTCCTTCCAACCTTAAAGAACCTTCCCATCGAATTGTATTGTTCATGCCGAAAATAAATAGATTTGCCACAAAAAGAACCATCGATATATCGTGGTGGTGATAGTCGATTACAAGCGGCTCAATGAATTTGGAGCATAGAAAAATCAAATTTTTAGATACCTGCCATAAATGACTTTTGAACTGACCGACAGAGACTTCTTGTTCAGTAAAAAGCTACATTCTTTTAGTTTCAATTTTTCAGCTTGCTTAGCAAAAATTGATTGTTGAAGAAATATTGAATAAAGGATGATTTCAAAAACGGAACTATCCCCACACTTAATTGAAATTGATGCTAGTCCCACCTCTGATAGCATCTTTCGGATCTTGGTATACCATTCAGTACTCTCAATTTCATTTTTTTCAAGTAAGAATATTGTATCTCCAACGTTCGCACCAAATATGGGCGCATGAAAGAACTCGTCTATTGGATCTGCATCAGAGTGAAAACCAAAAATCTCCATGACCTTCAGTTTCCCATAAATAGCACATGGAAACAGAAAATCGTTACCCAGAAAAAAATACAAATGTGGCTTAAATTCTATGTCATTATATTCTTGCATCATTTTTTGGCAATCCCTATATATATTGGGAATTAACTTCGTTTCAACGTCTGATACTAGTGAAAGACAGATTACAGTTGCCGCAGTAAAACTTAAGGTTCCTGCAGTTGCTTGAGTCGATGTCGGAATGTTGATTGTTATTAGATCCTTACATGTATTCGCAAGAGGACTTTTCGAGTTTGCAGTTATAGCGGTTGTGTGAATGCCGCGAGCATTTAGAATACTCGCTGCACGAATATTTGTCGAGGTTTTCCCTGAGATAGAAACAAAGAATACTTCACGACCCTCATCGATTTTAGAAAGTGAAATGACGTCTAATGGATTAAGTGTAATAGCTTGGAAGCCAGAAACATATGTTGAAATGAGTCCAGCTACATAGGAATCTCCGTTGCCAACAAAAATGCAATTCTCAGGGTTTCTCAAAGTTGGTAATTGCAATGATGGTAAATAGTTGCTTTGAAGTCCGATTTCTAGATTCATAGTTTCAATCGAATTCATAATATTGAGCATTATGCGATAGTAACGTATTGAACTTTGCTATGTATTCTGCTTTAATGTAGAAGGGATTATTTAGTACATGTACCTTAATGTATACGTGCAGAACTACTATGAGTTATTAAGTTTGAACCAAAATGCGTCGACCCAAGAAATAAAGAGGTCATTTAGAAAGTTGGCTTTAAAGTATCACCCTGATAAGAATAAAAATTCAGAAGAATCAAAGGAGAAATTTATGTACATTGTCGAAGCATACGAAATTCTTTCCGATGAGGCCTCTCGCAAAAAGTACGATGAGACATTAATTTCTGGTGCTAGAAGTCATTTATTTAGTCGTAGCTGGTCACCCCCAGCTGATTTTAAGAATATATACAGTTATGCAAATTTGAAAAACTCCCACGAACGTGGGGGAATGTGGGATATCAGCCAATCAGCGAGTATGGGCATGTGGAAGGCTACAGTAGTTCTTTTCGTTTCCTTGGCGGTAGTGGCGCTAGTTATTCTTCTTCTGAGATAACCACCTATTCAGTTCATTCGTCAGTCCCCTTTTTGCAATTGAGTTTTTCTCGTTGATCTAAATAATTTGTATGCAAAAAAAGATGCAAGCCCCAAATTTGGCAACGAAAAGTACAGAAAGGTAACTGAAGATGTAACTTGAAACGTAACTAAACCAAAGGTCGTGACCGCCGAAGATATGCACAAAAGAATAACCAATTGGGACCTTAAAACTGCCAATTAAGGTAAATCAGAACTGCGGTTTAAAAAACGTATTTCTACAACTTGAATCGAATCGAATTTCATCACATTTATTAGTCAATTTCAGCCATTAGACCCATAGCCATTGATTAGTAATTTTTTGGGCTTATATGTCATTCATATAGCACCGAATATTTTCTAACTGCCTCTCATCTAAGTTAGCCAACAGAGACAAATGTCTGCTCGCCAGAAAAAAGGCAACTCAACTTGTCCTGGGCGGTCTTGCAAATTTATTATCAGTATTCATGTGATATTCGATAGATAAATAGGGATCCTTTTGTTTACCGGTCAAAATTCCTACCACAATTTCGTCGGCCTTTATCAAATCTTCTTTTCTGATTTTTTTTATCCCAGCAGGCACGGCGCCAGAGGCCATTTCACAGTCGAATCCATTAAGGCCTACGACTGCCATACCATCACTCATCTCCTTATCAGTTACTTCAACAACAACGCCTTTAGTAAATTCTAGCGCTCTTAGGGCTTTCATTATATTGACCGGTCTTCCTATTTGAATAGCAGTAGCTTTAGTTTTTGGCTTGCTTCCATTGATGAATTTATTTTGATAATAATCATTCAAAAGTTCCATGTCAGGTTTACCGTTATTCCACTCTAACCTTCTCCCGTCAAACTTTCCATTAGTCAATTCGTAAAATGTATTGGCGCCTACGGCATTTACAACCAGAAGTCTTGGTATTTTTTTTATCCACCCCCATTCATATAACTCCATAATCGCTTTTCCACAGCTTGATGTGTTTCCAAGAGCGCCTCCAGGATAAACAATCCAATCGGGAGGGGTCCAATCAAGATGCTCTAGCAATCTGTATACTATTGTTTTTTGGCCCTCAATTCGAAATGGGTTTATTGAATTTACTGTGTATCCACCATTGTCTTCAGAAATCTTGAGCGAGTAAGAAAGCGCATCATCAAAGTTCCCGTCCACCTGTATAACCTGTGCTCCAAACTGGAAGGCTTGTCCGAGCTTACCTGGAGCTACTTCTCCCTTCGGAACATATACTTCACACTCCATATTTTCATTAGCCGCATACATAGCCGCAGAGGCGGACGTGTTACCTGTAGAGGCGCAAATAAGCTTTCTTGTTCCCAGTAATTTCGCGTGAGTTACAGCTGTACTCATACCATTATCCTTAAAGGACCCACTAGGATTATATCCCTCAGGCTGGAGAAACATGGCCTCAGGATCCATATCAGCATATTCCGCAACTTTGCTCATTCTGTAGGGTTTTGATTGTCTGCCTTCCGATCCGTCCATGGAAACTAAAACTCTAGAACATTCTTCGAAATTTTCTGTATCTATGCCTGGGAAATTAATAAGTTCTCGGAATCTCCATACCCCACTTTCATTGAAAATATTGCCCTTTGGGTCTCGACGTGAATAGAAATGCTCAGTTAATTTTTTTGATGGCTTACTATTATAGATAACATCTAGAAAGAAACCACATTTGCAGGTATGAATTGGGTTGTCTATATCATAATTTAGACTGCATAATGGATTTATACACTTTTTAAGTGGCTTGTTGACCATCAAATACAATTCTTTAAGAATGATATTTAGACGTTTACGATGATTTTAGTTCTTTGCAATTCCTTTTGATTCGTCGATCGGGAATGCACCGCAGGTATTACAATACCGTTTCGATCTAGTAATACATGATGCACAATAAGGACATCTAAAAGAGCCACACACGTCATTACAGGGAGGAGGAAAAAATGTCCTGTAAACTTGGTAATAATACATTTGCTCTTTACTGTCTATTATTACTTGTTCAGTTTGACTTCTCTTCTTTTCTGACTCAAATTCGTCTTTCGTTACTTTCCTTTCTATAAGTCCCGATACCTTATCCATTTTTGAACCTTTTTCTAAGGCCATTTTTTTCCTCCATACAAGGGCTCCCAACTCCAATTCAAATGCTTTTCTCAGAATGAACTTACCCCACTCGGTGCCCATTTTTTTCCCAACTTTCTCCCGTATATCGATGCCCATTGCGAAACTTATGAATGGTTCCTCGAGGTACGGTGTACATACCTTCATGTTTAGGGCAGAGCCAATTTCTAGCGAAGAGAATCTCATATACTTCCATAAATCAACAAGGACATCTTGAAGATTGGGTAGGTTGGAATAATATCGATGAAGATAATTATAACCTGCAAATAGCTCGTCGGCTCCATCCCCGGTTACCAGTTCAAAATGCCCTGTTTTTTTTGCTTCCGTAATT
>DASWDL010000390.1:0-3009 GCA_036395315.1 Nitrososphaeraceae archaeon | reverse complement strand
GGATGTCGCAAGATCTATAAAAAAAACTTATGTTGGAGTGAGCATGACCCGTTAAAAATTTAACTACTTGCAAGTTATTTAGGCGTAGGGATAGTATGTGTTTTTTCTGCATTGTCAAGATACTAAATCAAGTAATAGACTTTAAGTCTCCACAAATGCTCGTTACTTGTGTGAAATACTGAAATGCAGGGAGTGAAAATGCAGGCACTGCATTCCTTTCAAATAAGTTCTGGTTCGTGTTCATAATCATATATTATGAATATCAATATTGAGCCAAAGAGAATCGTAGAGGGAAAGTTATTAGCAATAGGGTTGATTGCAGGGTTAGCTGCACTAATACTATTTTTCGCCCTAATTAGTGGGGGTATGGTAAGACATGTTCCTATCACTTGGAAGGAAAAAATCGAAACTACTATAGCATTTAGGATGATTGATGGTAAGCTGAGTGTCATTGGAATTGTAGGGAATAGTGGCACTAATCCTACTTTGTTAATGAGGACACAAGACTTTGCCATGGTCCTGACTGTAATAAACCAGGACAAAATTCTTCATATGCTGTATGTTGAGGGACTAGGAGTCAACACCAAAATTCTAAAGCCTGGAGAAAACCAAACAATTACATTTTACTCACCAACCGAAGGCACATACAATTACTATGACAGGTTATCCTCATCAGCCAAGCCCATAGGCCAGATAAAGGCTGTTAAGGTCACGCCGTTTGAATAAGCCAGCATACTCAATTAAGTTAATTTTCAAACATAAAAAAAGTCTGAATGAACACTTAACCTCTCGCAGGTAACACGCAACAATGCCAGCTTTAACAGAACTTCCCGAAAAACCACGATTCCGCTCAGTGTTACATTTGCATTTTGGTTTTAGCGCATGACTACCACTAGACTGCTGCTAAAGAGATGAGTTTTATTGGGAAAACAAAGAAATGACTATAACGTAGATAAATGCTAGAAAAATTGTCAAACATATCAAGACCCTCAATACTGGTTATCGGTGGGAGCTTTGCTGGATTAACAGCAGCTTTTGAAATTAAAAGAAGGCTGAAAGATAGGGTAACGTAAGATTGATTGCGAGACAAGAACAGTTTGTTTTTATTCCCTCTTTGATTTGGGTTGTTCCAGGATGGAGACACTCAGAACAAATAACATTTGATTTAAAACATCCGCTAGAGTCAAAGAACATAGAATTTATTTGTGCACGTGTAGACCAGATAATACCTCAGGATAATAAAATCAATACAAGTTCAGGGCATTTTGAATACGATTATCTTGTCATTGCTACCGGCCCTTACTTTGATTGGGATGAAGTTTCTGGGATGGGACCTGATAAAGGACATACACAGTCAATATGTTCACTACCACACGCAATAGAAGCAAGGAAATCCTGGAAGGAATTTCTCAATGACCCCGGACCTGTTGTATTGGGCTCTACTCAATACGCAAGTTGTTTTGGTGCTGAATATGAGATTGCTTTTAATATAGATAGGGCATTACGGGAAGCTAGGATTCGTAATAAATCACCTGTAACTTTTATCACAGCAGAACCTTTCTTGGGTCACTTTGGAATCGGAGGAATGGGAAAAGGTCAGAAGATGGTTGAATGGTTCTTCAAGAAACTTGATATTAACTGGGTAACCAATGCATGGATAGAAAAAGTTACTCAAAATGAGATACATCTTAAGGATGGAAAAACGATACCATTTAGGTTTGCCATAATTATTCCACCATTTAAAGGTGTTCAAGCCATTAGAGATTCACCAGGACTTGGGGATGAAAGGGGGTTTATACCCGTTAACTCAAATTACCAGCACAAAACATATCAGAATATTTATGCAGCAGGTGTAGCAGTTGCAGTAAAACCACCCGGGACGACACCTATACCATGTGGGGTACCAAAAACAGGTTATATGTCCGAAGTGATGGCTAAGGTTGCAGCACACAACATAATTTACGACATTAATGGTGAAAAAAAGAGAGAAGAGCTACCATTTCCAAATATCCGGGGCCTATGTATTATGGATGCAGGTAAACAAGGTGTAGTCATGATATCAGACCATATATTCACTCCTCGAAAGTACGAACTACTTATTCCTGGTCCTTGGTCGCACTGGGCAAAGATAATCTTTGAAAAGTACTATATGTGGAAATTGAAAAAGGGATTGACCTATTTGCCTTGATGTAACTTGAAGTCTATTCTCATTTCAATAACAATCTGATGGGTTAATAACGTGTTTTAATATTTCTCTACCATGAGCGATAAGCTACCAATAGACAGGGTTGCCCTGAGCGACCTGATGCGCAGACCGATAATAGTTAGAATTGTAACCATTCTTGACATAACAAGCCTCTCAATACTAGAGCTTCTAGAATATGGGTTAACTCTCAACGACATTAACTTCTCAATGGCAAATGGAGTCATTGCTTATGACAAAGCAACAACGCGCTTGGGCACTGAGGAGACCAGCGTTCTCGGAATTCCTCTAAACGGAGATTACTATTATAACTTCCTAAATAGCAAAGTAAGATTGACAGAGCTTGGTCTATACATTTTAGATACCATAAAGAGTAATCAATTAGAACACAAGTCATCCGTTCCCCATGAGCAAATATCTTCTGATGCAGATCCACGTCATCCTTCAACAATTTCCTAACCTGGATAAGTATTCCATTATTCCTGAAAGAGTGTAATCCTCTTAATTCGAGGAGATATAATTATCGCGAATAGAAGATTGCCGCTAATTCAGTTTATGGCTGCTTCAACATTAATTTGGTGAGCCATACTGTATATAGCCGGACATCTTTCTTCGGCCATCTTTAGTAATTGTTGCAATTGAGATTTATCTGCATTATCGCTAACTGCATCTATCCTAAAGATTATGCCCTCAGTGATGGGTTCATCAGCTACATCAAAAGTCTTTGCAAAGTTAATTTTGCACTCTACATTTGCAGCTAGCTTGGTGAGCCTTATGCCCTGGCCAGCTGCAACTGTTACAAAGGT
>DASWDL010000389.1:0-2877 GCA_036395315.1 Nitrososphaeraceae archaeon | reverse complement strand
AGTAGTGTCCGATTTGGAGTTGCCAACGATTCCGGTTTCCTTACCGCTCCGAGAACTGTAGAGTTAGATCCAAGCCGCTACGATCATTTGGTTGGTACATTTGATGGCTCAAAAATATCGTTGTACGTTAACGGCAGACTTTATGATACAGTTGCTTACTCAGGTCACTATACTGCACCTCATGTCGAGCTCAGAATTGGACTGGAATCTTACTACAACACAAACTCTTGGGGAGGTCAAATAGATGATCTTCGAATCTATAATAGAAGCTTAGTTGGCAATGAAGTCAGTGCGTTATCCCATAATACCCCAATTGATAAGGGTCTATTAGGTCATTGGACTTTCGATGAAAATCTCGATGATAGGTCGGGAAATAAGAATGATGCTACATTACGGATACAGGCTGTTAGTATGACATTTGCTCCTGATGGGAGAATATTCTTTACTGAAAAGCGGACAGGAGAAATCAGAATAATGAAGGATGACCGAGTTCTAGATGCCCCATTTGCAAAGATATCTGGATTGTACAATGGCGATCATGAAGGCTTACTGGGTATAACTTTAGATCCAAAATTTGAGGAAAATCACTATGTCTATGTGTATCTAACATATGAAGATAAAGAAACCCACACTCCATTTAACGGAGTTCTCAGATTTGTAGATTATTACAGTCAGGGCAAAAATGTTACTGTTTTACTAGATGGAATACCAGCGGATATTGACGGCAACTTTGCAGGCGGGGCTCTTGCATTTGGTACTGATGACAAACTCTATGTCACCGTCGGGATGGGGTCGTCACCAAATAATTCCCAAAATGTATCGTCATTGGTAGGAAAAATTCTGCGAATAAACCGAGATGGCAGCATTCCTAACGATAATTCCTTCCCCAATTCACCTGTTTACACATTAGGACATAGAAATATGTATGGAATAGAATTTGATAAGAGCGGTACAGGCATAGTAACTGAAAACGGAGATACTCACTTTGATGAACTGAACTTAATTCAAAAGGCGGGTAACTATGGATTTCCGGCCTCACAATATCCCACTCAAGCATCGATTGAAACTGGTGCTAGATTTACTCCCCCCCTTATAGCGTACGATCGCGTTATAGCACCTGCTCAAGCTATTTTCTACACCGGAAATAAGTATCCTGAACTTAGAGATAGCTTTATTTTTGTGTCGTATAATGATGGAACTCTTCACTCTGTACGTATAAATGAAAAGAAGAACAATCAAACGTATGTGGATGATCTGGTAATAGATTTTAAGCACGACTTGCCAGATAACACCGCATCTGTTGCACAGTCGCCATCAGGAGACCTTTACCTAGGAAGATACAACATTTACAAGGTAGAATCGATAAGTCCACTAGGCAAGCAGAAATTTCTTCCTATAGGCATTAATCTGACTCGGGGTGTAGACATAAAAGATATACAATTAGTAGTACCTGAAAAGAGTCTTCAATTACACGTAGGTTATAATCAAAGCTCCAGTGGAGAATCAAAAGGCAGTATAAGCCTCATGATCCCTTCAAATTTGCTTAATCACATAAATTCAGTTTCAGCTGAGGATGAATCCATAGTAGACAGTGGCATTGATAGATCTTTGGTTTCATTCAAGATTATTCCTGAAGACAGAAGTGGGACAATCCTGATAAAGATTACATTGGAGAGAACGGCAGATATGATAATTTTTGTGATGGGTACTGGATCCGAATTATTAACCTAATACATCACAATGTCCTAGGTTAGATCTTCTAATATGACACAGCAATATTGTGGTAACCGAATTAAGGTGTCAATGCTCCTATTGCGCTATCTGGCAAGGATCCGTGAATAGACATAGACTCGACGGCTTTTCAGGGAGAGTTTAGCATTCTATTTTTGTTAGCCCTGGGCAGCACCAAAATTGAAAATCAAGGTTCGATGCCTAATAGTTTCACCCTGTATTTAAGTAAATTTTCTATCCGGATGTTCATTCGTTCCGCTAATTCGGCCCAATTACCTGCAAATTCAAAGGTCAATATTTCGCATTGACACGGTCTCCCCTCTAAGCCCTGCTCAACCCAGCACTTTGAAATCGCATAGCCGTGAGCAAAATTTTCGCCGTCTAGGTTTATCGGTTCTGCTTTTAAGATACTTTCCTCTTCCTTTAATACCCACAGGTGGCTCTCGGCTATATGACCGCATCTACAAACCAAGGCTGGGAGATACTCATCGTCATACATTTAGTCCGTTAATAATTACGCAATTTAATTATAAATTTGTACTTCATCAAAGTTAGTCTCTTTTCACCACATAAAGTTACTTGTGTAATGTTTTCCTTAATTAGAAAAATTTTGCAGACAAAGGGAAGACTTCTTGCAGCAGGAGTGATTCCTGAACAACATAAGAACAATGAATAACCAAATATCCAGGAATCGACAAATTGTCACTCTGGTGGTCATGGCTTTTGTCTCAGCTATATTTGCTACTCTATTAACTTCACCAGTTATTTCTGTCGCAGCGGTACACGATAACGGAAGTCAAAAATCAAAAGAGAAACCTAAAGATCCCAAATGCAATAATGTAAAGATACTCGTCAAAGTATCAAAAATTCCAAAAGGGTCAAACATTGTGATAGCACAAGCGACACTCGGCGGTAAGACTGTATGCAAGACTCAATATGTTCAAGGCGATAACAAAGTTGCCGTACCATTATTATTCAAGAAACTAAGTCCTTGTCCAGTTATAGGTGACGGGTTTTCAGGCGAACTTAATGATACGAGCTTTGTGGGAACACTTGTTAGTCTAAAGAAACCAAATAAGGTTAACGTGGCTCTGTCCTAATAGAAAGAAATCGGATTTGATAATGATAGGTGATCCCTACGAGTAT
>DASWDL010000388.1:0-4132 GCA_036395315.1 Nitrososphaeraceae archaeon | reverse complement strand
AACCAAAATCGGCTATCCTTTCGTACTGACACATTGTTATTTATGATAAACCGTGTCTACAAGACCTTAAATATTGAATGTTGTGTATATTTCTGTGCTTAGTTCGTATGTTATCGTATCCACGTGGTCTATTACACTTCTAATCTTTCTAGCACACCCGACATATTCCCAGACAAAGGAAGAAGACGACAGTACGTACGACGCGGAGTTCTTCTCAATAACGTATCCGTTATCCTGGTATGTTAGTAACGAGCATGGGGTCACTGGCGAATCAGGAGAATCGGGAGAATCAGGAGTCATCTTACACAATGATCAAAATGATAAAAATCAAGGGAATCGGGTAACACACCGTTCAAATATGGATTATTCAAGTATTATTGTAACTGTAGTACCAAGATCATCTATATTGGGTTCTAGCCACTTGAGCGCTTTAGAATTGGTTGACTCTCTTGTGGATTTCGCTTTTTCTGAGGAAAGACTCGCCTATCATGGAGCACAACTCATCTCGAACAATTATACCTCTCTTTCAGGAATTCAGGCTAGAAGTGTATCCTTTACAACTCAAGGGTACTATAATTTGATTATAGAGACTGCCGATGACAGCAGTTTGTATCAAATTGCATACACCGGACAAGAATCCAAGGTTCAAAAGCAGTTGCCTGAAGTGCTATCTATCATATCTTCGTTCCAAATTAAAGGGATAACTGACACTCCAATCCTTCCTACTGCATAATAGTAACTTAAGATGGTTTGAATTCCAAGTTCGTTATTTCCAAAAAGATTATTATGACTTCGCGCCGGAGAGAAGGCTAGCAAAACAGTTGAGCAAGAAAAGAACTGAATTGAGTAAAAGAAAACTCAAACAAAAGAAGAAGAAAGAAAAGGAAAAGAAGAAACTGCCGTATATTCATGGGATTTCAAAAGTCCAACAGCATAGCGCAGTTCTGTGCTAACCTATTAGAAGACAAGGGAAAAGCAGCGAATTCTTTTATTAATTCAGTGCCCTAACTAATATAGTCTTACCATGACTGGGGGTAGGGAGTATTGATTGACCTACGTTACGTCCTTGACAGGGGTTGATTTCATTCATCCTCCTACTCTCCGGTTAAACTAAGAAAATTTGTAAAAATTTTATAAATCTCATGAATTAGACAAAGGAAATCCGAAATACAAACAAAGTTACATATAGCGGCGACGTTGGAATTATTTTATGGATATTTTCTCTCCATCGATATTACTGGCTGTATTTCCATACTTATTTATAGGGAGCTTTCCCATCGCGGGATTGATCTGGGTGACGAAATGGGTGCTGGACGATTTCAAGCGCATGAAGAAACACAATTAGGTTGAGGCTTATTGACAGGTTTGCCGGTTGAGTACTTGAATTATTCAGCGCAGTTCTTTCTAGTTTGTTGCTCAAAATACCTTCGAGTGAGAAATGTGAAGAAGATTTAGCAATGATGCTTAATAAACCATATAGTTATGACACTTCATAATGTTAGAACTGGCCTTCTTTCTATACTACTTATATTTATTCAAATCCAAAATTTATAAATTGATAGTAATAAGTGGATGCTTTTGATTTAAGGATAAGCATCAAGGCCTTATATGGTAATCTCTAATTAGGCAAAGGATCTCTAATATACTGTATTAAAATGTGAATGTAATCGATATACTGTATTCGTGAGTATTAACAATTATCATACTGCCTCCTAAAAGCATTTAGAAATGACTCCGACAGGCCTGAAGTAATCTTTGGTAAAGTATCCACCAGGTTGACTCTTACATGACGATTTACAGCCCATCTCTACTGCCAATTTAAATCATAAGTCCATTCTATCAAACAGGGCTACTCCGTTCCAATAAAAAACCTTTTCGACACAATTCCGGAAATCTTTATGATTGGTTGATTCAAAAGTTTCCTTCGCTTTGGACGTTATCCCAAACCTTAGCCGTAGTAAACCCAATTCGTATATTCATGCAAGATGGAAGGTAAATATCATAGGGGGAGACTGACATACGCCTGGAAATGGACTTTTCAAATTCATAAACTACCCAGATCTAGAGTAGACTGGCCAATCGATAAATAGAAATCCTAATAATCGTAAACTAGAACCAAAACACCTATAATTTGGCTATGACAAAGGAAAAATTTAATATTTGGCATGTCTCTACGTTAATCAATACGGCGATGTATTCCTCAGTTTTTCTGTAACCGAAATCGGATGTTTTTAGAACTAATTGATATTCTGAAGCCATATGCCAAAATTAATATATCCACATTTAGCAATAGCTGTTTTGGTTACTGCATTTCCGGCTAAAAGATGTGCACTCTGCGGCCAACTCCTGACTGAAGCGGATGGGGTTAAACTCTGCGGCGAATGCTTAGATAGCGCAGATTGTTGTATAGGCCTTGAAAAGTTGGATTGAGCAGATAAATTTCAATATTCATTCATTCCACCATTTTAAGAGTATCGCTGACTGTTACGATACCAACTACCTCCCCTTTTTCGCTAACAAGAACACATTTTGTGAACCTGACTAATGGTATTAGTGCCTTTGCTGGTGTCGACACGTCCACAATTGGGGGTGGAGGCTCCATAATCATTGAAATAGATCGACCTAGAAAATTTTTCTCTTCTCGTTCGACCATGCTTCTAGCCACAATATCTTCACTTAACACCCCCACGACTTTCGATCCATCAAAAACTGGGATTTGACTAATTGAATTATCTCTCATTTTCTCAATTGCTGTCTGCAAAGGCTCATTTTTTTGGATAGAAATAACTTTCATAGTGCATATTTCACGGGCTTTCATTGCGGCCTTTCCTTCATGGGACCCGAGAACCTCGAATATCCTTTTAGCAGTCTCGTAACTAGGTTTGCATCGTCCTGACTCAATTTGGTTTATCATTGATGTACTAATCCCTGCCAAGGCTGCAAGTTCCCTTTGAGTTAGCCTTAACTTAATTCGTGCTTGCTTAATGTAATCTATTCTTGGGAGCATCAGTACTAGTCGTATGGCTATTAGCCGTTTTTATAGTGATCCAAGGGCATAGTTTTTAAAAGCAATGGACTTGACACTCAGGAGCAGTGTAGTTAATTTGAGAATTAAAATCATTAAATTCATTACACGTCTAAAAATACTAGTTACTCTAAATGATATTGTTCACTTAAGTTAGGTAAAAAATAGAAGCCAGGAGAATAAATTGATCCTCCTTTGGTTTTTCAAATTATGTGAAATTCAGAATTTAAAGGTAGAGGCCACTCTTAATATTCAGTTTAATAAAGTTTAAATTCAAACTAAACTAAATTCAATTTTAGAGACCACTTCAGGACTAAAAACGTTTCACAGTAAAACTCCAACTCTGTTTTCCCTTGTTTGATAGCCTTATATTATCTGGACGAAAAAAAATAGTGTAAATAGAATGACTCAAAATGCCCACGAGAAAAAGTGGGATTCTGTTGGAAAATACAAGCTAAATAAGATATTAAACGAATTATCAAGAATAAGCGGTCATGGAACAGAGCTTGTTACTGTATATATTCCCCCTCGAAGGCCTATTTTTGAAGTGATTGGCCAACTGCGAAATGAAGCTGGAACCGCCTCAAATATTAAGTCTGATTTGACTAGAACGCATGTCCAAGACGCTTTAAGCCGAACTGTGGAGCATCTAAAACTTTTCAAGGAAACTCCGGAGAACGGGATTGCTATCTTTTGCGGTGCTATTCCAAACAATAAAGGGATAGGAAATGAACGAATTGAACTCTACCCCGTTTTGCCCCCCAAACCAATTCAGATTAATCTCTATAGGTGCGATGATCATTTCTGGACTGATCACATAAAGGAGATGTTAAAGGATGATAGGGTAATAGCCCTATTAGCTATCGACACTCAAGAGGCAGGTTTGGGTATTTTATCGGGAGATCGGTGGCGAGTGATAGACACGTTGACTTCGGGTGTTGCAGGTAAGCACAGACAAGGAGGACAATCCGCAAGAAGATTTGAAAGACTCCGTGATAACGAGCTAAATGAATATTATCACAGGGTAGCGGATCACGCATACAAAGTTTTCATCCAGCAGCATAAAGTTAATGGAATGATTGTAGGAGGTCCTGGACCGACAAAGGA